>JBBRUE010000298.1:0-7950 GCA_038248085.1 Myxococcales bacterium
CGATGCTCTTGTCGCCCTTGCCGTCAGCCCACGAGTCGTAGACGGGCTTGAGCTTCTCGGAGCCCTTCTTCACCTGCCCGTGGCAATTCATGCAGGTGGCGGTCGGCGGCACGCCGGCGATCGCCCCCTGCTCCACGCCCACGTGGCAGTAGCGGCAGTCCATCTTCAGAACGCCGGCGTGCAGGGCGTGGCTGTACGCCACTGGCTGCTTGGGCATGTAGCCGACGTCCGTGTGGTACGGCGATGCCCACCAGTACAGGGCGAAGACGGTCACGCTCAGGCCCGTGAGGGTGCCGATCGTGATGAGCCGGGGGGTCTGATTGGTCCACCGGGGGAAGATCTGAGCCATGGTGTCGACCTCTTTGAGGCTGCGGCACGTACCGAATCCGCACTTGTGGAACAACTCTTATTTCCGAGCGGATTGGGCGCTGCTTCTCGCTACGGTGTGGCTCCCAGCTTGGCGAGCAACCGCGCCGCGTTGATGGAGTTGCCGCGCCCCGCCCCGTCGTCCCGCCAGAACCCCCGCAGGGCGTTGTTCTGGTCGATCAGTACGATGGCGTGGGAATGGGTGAACTCGGTCTTGTTGGCACCGAGGAACTGCTCGAGCCCGGTCTGCAGCTCGGCCACCAGCGCAGGCGAGGGCGAGGCGAAGCGCCAGGCCGGGGTCGCCGACTGCAGCAGGTTTGCGAGGCCGACCCGGGCGTCATCGCCGACGAGGGTCACCAGCACGATGGCCCCCTTGAGGTCGTCGACGTGGTGCACCGCGGTACCGAAGGTGGTCTGGCGCTCGACGCAGGCGGCGTCACAGGCGTCGGGCTCGAGCGTGACGAGCATCACCTTGCCAGCCAGCGCGGTCGACGAGACGTCGCCGCCGCCGAGAGAGCCCAGCGACCAGGGAGCCAGCTGGCGTACCGGCATCGGCGCCTTGAGGAACTGGCGCTGCAGCAACGGCAACACGGTGAGGAACACCGCGCCGATCAGGAAGGCGAGGGCGTACGGCTTCCACGACGACTTCGACTCAGGCGCGGGGTCCGGCATCTTCCATCTTCTGCGCGGCGCTCGCGGCGCGGACACTGAGGACCAACCAGGTGATGACCCCGCCGATCATCCCCAGCGGCAGCAGCGAGATGATGATCGACATGGTGATGTAGGAGCCCCGCGAGGGATCATCGGCCCCCGCACCACACACCGCACAGGCGAACAGGGTCAGCATCAGAAGTACACCCGCGCGTAGATGACCGGCCACATCAGCACCACGAAGTACCAGAAGGTCTGCGTGCCGAAGAACAGGCCCGGGGTCAGCTTGCCGCGCGCCATCTGCAGCCACGCGTAGCCCAGCGCGCCGAGGGCGGCGACGGCGTGCAGCGCGTGCCCACCGACGATCACGTAGAAGAAGCTGCCCAGCGGGCTGGAGGTCAGCGTCATGCCGCTCGCCAACAGGCCGGTCCACTCGACGCCCTGGAGCGCGACGAAGCTCGCCCCGAGCGCCCACGCCGCCAGCGTCACCCAGTGCGCGATCGGCGACTGCTTCTTGTAGAGCCGGTGACCGAAGAAGAGCACCACCCCGCTGAGCACCAGCAGCACGGTGTTGAGCATCGTCGCCTCGGCGGGGAGCCGCGGCTGGCCCGGCATCGGCCACATGCCCGGCAGCGCGCCGGCCTTGCTGATGGTGAAGGCCGAGATGAGCCCGGAGAAGAGCATCACCTCGGCGACGACGAAGAACAGCGTCCCCAGCACGGCGTTCGGCACCACCGGGCGTCGCGCGGGCGGCGTTCGGAGCGGGGCACGAGGCTGGTCGAGGGTGGCTTCCATGATCAGTGCGGCGCGGGGGCGCCCTCGACGGGGGCCTCGCCGTGGCCTTCTCCGTGGTGCTCGGCGTTGGCCTTGAGCCCCTTCTCGACGACCTCGATGGCGGCGGTGTTCGTCCACCGCTGGCCCTCGTGCTTCATGACGTCGGGCGACACGCCGCCGAAGAAGACGAGCATGAAGGCGAGCATCGTGAGGAGCAGGAAGCCGATGTACTTCTTCTCCACCGTCAGGTGCATGAAGTGCTTGATGACGAGGAAGGCCTTGATGAAGGCGATGCCGAACGCGGTGAACAGCGTGAGCATCGGGTGCCCGAGCATCGGGCCGAGCACCGAGACCACGAGCAGCCCGAGCAAAATCGCCCAGATCTTCACGTAGTTGGTGTGGTGCGCGCCGTGCGGTTCAGGCGCGGCGCCCTGCGGAGCGGTCGGAGCGTCAGTGGACATGGTGGCTCACTTGGCGATGTAGAGAAGCGGGAAGAGGAAGATCCACACGATGTCGACGAAGTGCCAGTACAGGCCCACCGCCTCGACGCGCTGGAGGTCGATGCCCTTCTTCGCGTCGCTGGCGATGATCAACATGATGATCATGCCGACGATGACGTGCACGCCGTGGATGCCGGCGGCCGTGTAATAGAACGACCAGAAGGTGTGCGAGGTCAGCGTGAAGCCGTGGCGGATCTCGTTGGTCCACTCGAGTGACTTCACGATCAGGAACACGCCCGCCCCGACGCACGTCAGGTAGAGGAACTTCGCCGCCTTCTTGCCGTCCTTGTGCTCGGCCGCCTGGTGCGCGAGCACCGCCATCAGCGACGAGGTCAGCAGCACGAAGGTGTTGAAGGCGCCGGCCCAGGTGTTGGTGTGCTCCGCCTGACTGGCCCACTCGGGGTGCCCGATGCGGTGCATGAGGTAGCTGGCCAGTACGCCGCCGAAGATGACGATTTCAGACGCGATGAGCCACCACACGGCCAGCTTGCCGGTGGAGATGCCCGTGGCACTGCGCGTCGTCGCGATGGGTCTCGGGAAGGTAGACATGGGTCAGCTCTGGGAGTTCTGCGGCCAGAAGTCGTCCTGGCGATCGGGGTGGCTGTACTCGTACGGGCCCCGATACACGTTGGGCAGCCCATCGGGGAAGTTGCCGTGCGGCGGGGGCGACGGCGCCTGCCACTCCAGGGTGTTCGCCTTCCACGGGTTGGCCTCGGCCTTCGGGCCGCGGAACGCGCTGTAGAAGTAGTTGATCAGGAACACGAGCTGGAACGAGAGCAGCACCACCAACGAGAGCGTGGCGAGGATGCGCAGGTCCTGCATGCCTGGCTTCATCAGGTCGGGGAAGTGCGTGTAGTCGTAGATGCGGCGGTGATCGCCGCGCGCGCCGAGCAGGAAGAGCGGAATGAAGATGAAGTTGAAGGGGATGATCGTGCCCCAGAAGTGCACCTTGCCCCACGTCTCGTTCATGTACCGGCCGAACATCTTGGGGAACCAGTACGTCGTCGCCGAGAACACCGCGATGAAGGCGATGGGGAAGAACGTGTAGTGGAAGTGCGCGAGCACGAAGTACGTGTCGTGGAAGTAGATGTCCGCGCCCGACGACCCGAGGAAGATGCCGGTCACGCCGCCGAGGAGGAACTCGGCGATGAAGGCCAGCGCCCACAGCATCGGGGTGGTGAGGCGGATCGAGCCGCCGAAGAGCGTGGCGATGTAGACGAAGAGCATCTCCGCCACGGGGATCGAGATCAGCAGCGTGGTGACCGAGAAGATGTTCGCCATGCGCGGGTCGATGCCGGCGATGAACTGGTGGTGCGCCCACACGAAGAACGAGAGCGCCCCCGTGCCGACCATCGTGTACAGCACAGTCTTGTAGGCGAAGAGCTTCTTGCGGCTGAAGGTGGTGATGACCTCCGCCACGATGCCCATCGCCGGCAACAGCACCACGTACACCTCGGGGTGGCCGAAGAACCAGAAGAGGTGCTGCCACAGCACGGGGTCGCCGCCCTTCTTGGGGTCGAAGAAGCCGGTGCCGACCGTCTGGTCGAACAGCAGCATGATCGCGCCGGCGATCAACGGGCCGACCGAGGCCATGAAGAGGATGGAGGCGATGATGATGCTCCACACGATCATCGGCACGTCGAACATCTTCATGCCCGGCGCGCGGCTGTTCATCACCGTGGTGACGAAGTTGATGCCGCCGAGGAGGAAGGCCGCGAACTCGAGCGCCACCGCGCCCAGCCACATCGGCGCACCCAGAGGCGTGAGGTTGTATTCCGCCTTCGCCGAGAGCGGGGGGTAGCTCGTCCACGCGCCGCCGAACGCGCCGCCGGGCACGAAGAACGAGGCGATGAGCACGATGATGCTCAGCAGGAACAGCTGGTAGCTCAAGCGGTTGAGCCGCGGGAATACCATGTCGTCGCAGCCGATCATCAGGGGGATGAGGTAGTTCCCCAGCGCGGCGATCAGCACCGGCATCGCCACCCAGAAGATCATCACCGAGCCGTGGGTGGTGACCAACGCGTTGTAGTCGGTGGCGGTGACCCGGCCGTAGCCCGGCACGCTCATGCCCGGGAAGGCGATCTGCATGCGGAAGGCGTAGACGGCGAAGCCGCCGATGAGCGCCATGAACATGCCGGTGAACAGGTACTGGAAGCCGATGGTCTTGTGATCGGTCGACCAGAAGTACTTCAGGAAGAAGTTCGGCTCGGCGTGGTGGCCGTGGCCCCCGTGCGCGTCGTGACCGTGGGACTCGTGGCCGGGGCCCGTGGTGGTCTCGGGTGTGGCGGTGCTGCTCATGGCATGCCTCCGGTCTGCGTCGTCGGCGTGGTGATCGACGCCGTCGCCGGGGTCTGCGACATCAGCCACGACGCGTGTTCTTCAGGCGACTCGATGATGATGCGGGCCGGCATCAGCGCGTGCCCGATGCCGCAGATCTCGGTGCACTGGATGTCGAAGCCGCCGGTCTGGGTGGCCTTGAACCAGCCGCGAATGGTGCGGCCGGGAATGATGTCCTGCTTGAGGCGGAACACGGGGATCGAGAAGCTGTGGAGCACGTCGCGGCTCATCAGCTCGAACTGGATGACCTTGCCCTTCTCGACGTGGAGCTCATCGACCAGGCGAATGTCGTCGGCGGTGTCGAGCTTGCCGTCGGCGCCGGGGTGAATGAACGTCCACGCCCACTGCTGGGCGATCACCCGCACCGTCTCGTCGGACTGGGGCATCGTCTGCTTCACGTCCTGCCACACGCGGATCGCCGCGATGATGATCCAGATGTCGAAGGCCAGCGTGATGTAGTGAGGGATGGCGACCCAGCGCTTTTCCTTCGGGTCCTCACCGGCGATGTACTTCGCGCGCACGCCCTCCTGCGCCGTGTAGCGGATGATCAAGTAGAACAGCACCGCCTCGGACAGCAGGAACCAGAAGCCGACGATGGCGGTGATGATCCAGATCAGGTGATCGATTTCACCGGAGAAGCTCGAAGCAGACTCGACGTACTTGCTGATCATCGGATCACCTCAGGACGAAAAAGTAGACCGCCGCGAAGAAGGCGATCGCGCCACCCGCGGTGAGCACGAAGATCGTCGTCGCGAGCGCTTCAGGGTTGGTTTCGCTGGCCATGTTCGTTCCTCACTTCGCCAGGGTAGAGATGTGGGCCACGACGTTCTTCACGGCCTGGTCATCGGCCAACGTCATGGACATCGGGCGCATCTGGCCGCCGGTGATGTCCTTGGGGTGAACCCCGCGGATGCCCTTGCGGAACTTGGTGAGCTGCGTCACCAGGTACCAGTCGTACTGCCCGACGATCGGCGGCGACTTGAGCGCCTCGTTGCCCTTGCCGTCGGGGCCGTGGCACGCGAGGCACACGTTGTAGGAAGCCGCGCCCGCCGTGGCGTCACCACCGGTGAGCGTGGGGGCCATGTTCTTGCGGGTCATCGACGCGACGTACGCGGCGACGGCCTTGACCTCGCCCTCGTCCTGCATCTGCAGCGACATCGGGCGCATGCGGAGCCCCTCGTAGTCGTCGGGGTGCGCGCCGCGGATGCCGTTGCGGAACTTGTAGAGCTGCGCCTCGACGTACCAGACCGGCAGGCCGGCGATGGAGGGCGCTGCGAGCTTCTCCTGGCCGAGCCCGTCGGGGCCGTGACAGGCGGCGCACGCGGCATACAGCTCATTGCCCGGCAAGGTCTGCTTGGCGCCGTCGGGTCGGCAGCCGCTCAGCGCCAACCCCAGCGCGAGGCCGGCGAAGGCGAAGGTCTTCAACGACTTCATTCGGTGCATGCGATGTGCTCCGGCTCTGCGCGACGTGCAGAAAACGCACGTCTGGTGGCGGCGCATTTGTCACAGCAACTGATAGGTTCCAAGGGAATTGGCAGCAGTTCCCACAGCGAAACTGATGCGTTGCGGGAGCTTTTGGCGCACGGTTTGCGCACCCTTCCGCACCTCTGAAACGTAGATCACCGCGTTTCCGAGCAGTTGGCGGTGCTCTCCCAGACATCGACGTCGTCGATCAGCATCGTCTGGCCGGCGATCGCGTTCTGGCCGTCGGTGCGGTTGGTCTGCACTTCGAACACCAGCTGGAGTTTCGGGGCGTTCTCACCCGTGACCTTGAGGGTGGGGATGCGGCGGAAGTCGGGGAAGATCTGATCGGAGAAGGCGACCTCCTGCACGCTGCCGTTGAAGTCGCGCAATACCCGCATGCGCATGAAGGGCGCGGTCCCCGAGAGCCAGGCCGAGAAGCAGTACGTCCGGGTGCCGACGTCGGGCGCGAAGATCTTCGTGTACGCGAAGCGACCGCCCGCGGCGTTGACGGTGACCTTCGCGGCGCGGCCAGTGCGGCCCCCGGCGGCGAGCTCGAGGGTGCCGTAGATCGCGCTCCACTCGGCGGGCATCGTCGCCTCGCCGCACTCGAAGCCCGGGTTCTCGAGGAGGTTGGCCGGCGTCTTCGAGGTGTCCTTGCAGGCGCCGCCGGCATCAGGCGTCACGGTCTGGGGACCACAAGCGACGAGCAACACCACGGGCACGGCCAGGAGACGACGCATGGCGCGCCTCATAGCGCATCACGCCCAGAGGGAGTTCACCTCACAGCCCGGCGTCGCAGGTGAGGCCCGGCGCGACGTCGATGACCTGGCCCCGCTTCGTGACGACGCGGAGCTGATCGCCCGCGCCGTGGGTCTCGTACAACCGCAACGCGTCGAACCCATCGAGGACCCTGTTGACCGCCGAGACGGGTTGCCACCCGGGCTGGCCGCCGTCGACGGGCACGGCGTGGAAGAGGCCGGAGCGACTGGTGACGAAGAGCTCGCCACACTTGCGGCCGTAGTCCACCGCGGTTCCGGCGTCGGCGGGGAGCGCCCCGGTGAGCGCGACCATGATCGGCAGGGACCACACGACGCCGTCGGCCGTGCCGACGCGCCCGTGGCTCGCCTCGGTCCACACCTCGATCGGGAGCGACGCGGTCGACGGCGCCGACACCGGGCCCAGCAGCCACCGAACGAGATCGGTCGTCTGAAACTGGAACGTCGTGGTGTTGGTCGTCAGGAAGCCCGAAAGCAGCGTGACCCCGGTCTCTTCGAGCGCCAGGGAGCGCACCCGGATGCCGGGCGTCGGTACCAGCGCAGCCTCGAGGGTCGCGGGGGTCGCGTAGATGCTGGCAGAGGCATCGGTGACGTCCGCGGCCCAGATGGTGTCCCGCGATGAGACCAGCAGGACGCTCCGCGTGACGCCGTCAATCAGGAGGTCCTTCGAGACGCCGGCGACGGGAGCCGCGAAGGTGGACCCCGTCGGCAGACCGGCGAACTTCGTCGGCTGACCGCCCCCGACCGAGAACACACCCGTGGTGGTGATGAGCCAGTCGGGCCGGTTGGACACCAGCCCGAGGGGCACGAGGTTTCGGGTGCTGCTGAAGTTCGAGACGAAGCCCACGCGCTCGTCGGTCTTGAAGAGGACGCCGTCGACCAGCGCCACCGTCTCGACGTTCACGTCGAGCTTGAGGCTCACGATGGTGTCGGGTTGTCGGTCGAGCAGCACCGACCGCAGCGGCTGGTTCCCCAGCAGCGCCAGCGACCCCTGGGAGTCATCGCCGTCGACCGCGTGCCAGACCCGGCCCTCGGTGCCGGCGTGGGCGCGAACGAACGCGGACCCGCGCTGGACGGTGAAC
>JBBRUE010000299.1:0-7939 GCA_038248085.1 Myxococcales bacterium
GACCCCCTCTACGGTGGGGTGCCCGAGGCCGGGCTGACGCGCTTCTTCCTGCACGCGGCGTCGCTGGGGGTCCGGCACCCGGTCACCGGCGACTTTCTTCGCGTCGAGAGCCCACTTCCCCCGGAGCTCGCGGCCGTGCTCGCCGTTCGAATTCCGGGCTGAGCCGTGACGCGGGCGATCATCCACATCGACATGGACGCGTTCTACGCGTCGGTCGAGCAGCGTGACGCCCCGGCGCTTCGCGGCAAGCCGGTGATCGTCGGCGGACACCCCCAGCGCGGCGTGGTGCTGGCCGCTTCCTACGAAGTGCGGCCCTTCGGCGTGCGCAGCGCGATCCCCATGGCACGCGCGATCAAGTTGGCGCCGCAGGCGATCGTCGTGCCGCCCCGCTTCGCCGCCTACGTAGATGCGAGCGAAGCGGTGTTCCGCATCTTCGAGCGCTACACCCCGCTCATCGAGCCGCTCTCGCTCGACGAGGCCTTCCTCGACGTCACCGGCTCGCTGGGGCTGTTCGGCGCCGTGGGGCCCATCGCCCGGCGCATCCGCGAAGAGATCCAGAAGGAGGTCGGGCTGCCCGCCTCGGCCGGCATCGCCGAGGTGAAGTTCGTCGCGAAGATCGCCTCCGACTTCGCGAAGCCCGCCGGCCAGCACGAGGTGCCCCCGGGCACGTCGCGGACCTTCCTCGCGCCGCTCCCCGTCTCGCGGCTGTGGGGCGTCGGTCCGAAGACCGAAGAGGTGCTCAAGAAGCACGGGCTGCACACCATCGGCGACGTCGCCTCCCACGAGCTCGAGTGGCTGGTGCAGCGGCTCGGGACCTCGGGCCAGCACTTCTGGGAACTCGCGCGCGGCCTCGACGAACGCCCCGTGGTGCCCGATCGCGAAGCGAAGAGCGTCGGCGCGCAGGACACCTTCGAAGAGGACCTGCTGGGCGAAGAGAAGCTCCAGCCCCACCTGCACTCGCAGGCGCTGCGGGTCGGGCGACGCCTGCGCAAGTCAGGCGTGAAGGCGCGTTGTGTGCAGCTCACCGTCAAGTACGACGACTTCACGCAGCTCACCCGGCGGCTCACGCTCGCCACCGCCACCGACGACGGCCAGGCGCTGTACCGCGAGGCCCTCGCCCTGCTGCAGAAGGTCGACCTGCGAAGGCGCATTCGCCTCACCGGCGTGTGCGGACAGGAGCTGACGGGCGGCGAAGGACAACTCGGGCTCTTTGCCGCCGACGAATCACCGAAGAAGGCGGCAAAGTTGAACCAGGCGCTCGACGCGATCGCCTCCCGCTTCGGAAACAAGGCGGTGGTGACCGCCGACCTCCGCCAGGACGACCCGGATGATGCGCGCGACGGCTTCTACTCGGAGGACAAGCGCGAGACCGCAGCCCGCGCCGAGTTCCACCGGCGGCAGGAGGGACCGAAGGTCGTCCGCGAAGAAGAACCTCCGCCCGACGACGACTGACCCGGACGTCGGGCTCGTCGAGGGGCACAGCCCTCAGTCGCCGGGCGGTTTCCGCGCGAAGCGACGCCGGAGCGTGCTCACCACCTGCGCGTCGACCTTCAGGGAGAACAACTCGACCACGGTCCGGCCGAACGGGAGCGCACAGGCCAGCACGGCCAGGGTCGCGCCCAGGCCGATCACCCCGTTCTGCCAGCTGGCGAGATCCCACTGGCCTGACCAGAACCACTGCTCGCGGTTGAGCGGCCAGAAGTAGAAGAGCGGCCAGCCCGGCCCGCTGCCGAGCAGATCGCAGACCAGGTGCAGGTGAAACGCGGCGAGCCCGAGGGCGAACACCGCGAACTTCCGCTTCGCCAACGCCGCCAACGAGGCGGAGATCAGGAGCGCCGAGACGAACCCGTGGGTCAACACGTGGTGCCACTGCCCGTAGAGCTCGTTCCCCCCGAAGATGGTCAGCCCGTCGAGATCGGGCAGCACGCCCGCGAGCGTCACGAGGACGCGGTCGCGGCGGTTGGGGAGGCGCTGCGCGCCGAGCCACGAGAGCTCGGCGTGGACGATGGGGTTCACTCCGCGGTGGGAGCGGAAGGCGGAGGGCCGCCCGGGCCGTCACCCGCGCCGCCACGACGACGACGACGGCGGCGGCGACGCGGGCCCGGGGCCTCGGTGCTCGGCTGCGGAGCTCCGCCAGCACGCCACTTCTCGAGCTGGTCCTGGTGCTCACCGGTCGCGCGAACCCACACCTCGAACACCGCCAGCGACTCGCCGAAGAGCGGGTGTCCGCGAAAGCCCATCAGGCCTCCGCGGCGGCGACGCAGCCCGGCCATCGTGCGCTGGGCCATGAGGATCATCCGGCACCGCTCCGCGATGCGGCGCGGCAGGCGGGCCTTCTGCACCAGCGACGCGAGGAGCTGCTCGATGGCCTGGGCGACGGAGGGGGGCTTGCCACCCTCCTCTTCAGCGCCGGGCGCTTCGGGCTCGTCGAGGGAGATCGGCAGGAGGATGCTGGCCAGCAGCATCGAGTCGTCGAAGTTCGCGCCGCCGCGCACCTTCTCGTCCATCGCGTCGACGAAGCGCCAGTACTCGGTGACGCCCTCCGGCTCCTGGGCCGCGAGGTACTCGTGGACCGGCGGAAGCAGCGTCTTGAGCGCGTCGAGCGCGCTGACGAGGTTGAGCGCCGGGCGGGCGTGACCGCCGCGGAGGAGGCGAAACGTCTCCTCGAGCAACCGGGGCGCCGAGCAGCGGGTCAGGTCCTCGACCGCGCCTTCCATCGCTGCGTAGGTGCGCGACTCGATGTCGAGGCCAAGCTTCCCGGCGAAGCGCACCGCGCGGAGGATGCGCACGGGGTCTTCGCGCATGCGCACCTCAGGGTCACCGATGGTGCGGATCTGCCGCAGCGAGAGATCCTTCAACCCGTTGACGTAGTCGATCACCCGGCCGACCGACGGCTCGTAGAAGAGGCCGTTGATCGTGAAGTCACGACGGCGGGCGTCCTCCATCGCGGTGCCGAAGGTGTTGTCTTCGGTGATCAGCAGATCGGGCGCCTCGGCGGCCTCGACTGGTACGGCGATCTCGTGGTCCTGCACGTCCTCCACC
Source organism: Myxococcales bacterium (assembly GCA_038248085.1). Classification (GTDB taxonomy): domain Bacteria; phylum Myxococcota; class Myxococcia; order Myxococcales; family Myxococcaceae; genus Archangium_A. The sequence continues at coordinate 3,043 of JBBRUE010000299.1, forward strand.
ACCGCGGTGGGCACCTCCACCCCTTCGGCCACGGCAACCAGCGCCTCGGCGTCGGCGGCGGCGATGTGATCGGTGCCCTCCGAGTGCACTTCGCCTTCCTGCGCTTCGGAGGGCTGCGGCTCCTCGACGAGGTTGGGCATCGCCCGGAAGGTCGAGACCTCGAGGATCTTGCCGCCCTTGAAGTACACGTGCGCGAGCCGGAAACGCCTCCCGATGAGCCGGCAGTTCCGGAAGAGGCCCTTGACCTGGTTGGGTGTCGCGCTGGTGGCGATGTCGAAGTCTTTCGGCTCGTGGCCGATCAGGAGATCGCGCACGCAGCCACCGACCAGGTACGCCTCGTGGCCATGCTGGCGAAGCCGCAGCAAGACGCGGACGGCATCGGGGTCGAGGCGCTGCGGCTCGATGTCGGGGCCCAGGAGGCCACCTTCGACGGGTCGGGAGGGAGCCTGCTCGGGGGCAGTGTTCTCGGTGGTCATCACGTTCCTGTCGCAGCCCTGATCTCACGGCGATCGGCTGAAGAGCCGGGCCCGTCACAAGGTGCGCGGCCCGTATACCCTGAAATGGCGGCCAAGCCAGAGGCCCGTGCTCAGTCGCAGACGGTGACGGTGACCTCGCCCTCGATGCTGTTCTGCGCGTCGAAGTGCGCCCGGATGCGCAGGTGCGCCGGTCCAGCATCGGGACCGGGGGCGTCGACGAGCTCGACCCGCCCCTGCGTCGCCACCAGGTTGTCGAGGCCTCCGTCAGGCCGGTCTACGACGAAGGTGAGGTTGTGCTGGAACGAGAGGTCGTACCCCCCGACCTGCCAGGGAATGATGCCGATGATCTGCGCCGCGGGCACGAAGTCGGCGCAGGTGAGCTGGCCATTCTTCACGTCCAGCCAGCGGCTCCCCGCGTCGTCGGAGAACGCGCGCCGCGCCGACGCCACGCCCGAGACGGCCCGCCAGGGAACGCCATTCCAGGTGCCGGCCAGCGGGGTCGAACTCACCGGCGTGGGGCCCGGCGGAGGCATCGAGCCACAGGCCGAGAGGGCGAGACACATCGTGATCAGGCGCGTCATTCGAACCGCTTCCGTTTCTTGTGCGTGCGCGGCCGGGCGTCGTCGAGCAGCGAGAGGTAGTCGATGTCGCGCACCTTCGGAGGCGGCGGCTGGGCCCCGAGCGCCACCACCCGCTTCCCGAAGGCCGCGATGATGTCGGGCACCGGGCGCACCACCTGGAACATCGCCGCGGGACCCTGGAGCGCCTCGAGCAGCGCCTGCGCCACGTCGGCGATCGGCAACCCCCGCCGCAGCAGGTCCTGGAACGAGTTCGAGAGCGTGAGCAGGTTGTAGCCGGAGGTCTGCACCAGCTCGATCATCACCCGCAGCACCTGCGGCGCGGTGAGGTGCTTGTCACCGAGCAGCACCAGCGCGGCCTGGAAGTAGTTGAAGATCGGCACCACGCGCGGGCCGTAGTGGGCAAACGCGGCGGGCGGCGTGAGGCGATCGAGGTTGATGAAGATGCGCCGCACGGGGTCGGCCTGGGGAATGGTCTGCCAGGTGCGGATCACCCGATCGATGTCGTCGGGGTACACCTCGGCCGCCTCGAGCACGCGGTGCACCACCGGCTCGGACACGCGGCGGGCCACCATGTCGGCGTAGAGCGAATAGATGAACGCGTCGGCCTCCGCGTCGTCCCCGAAGAGCACCTCCTCGGCGTCGACCGGCGCGCGCGCCCGGCTCTCGAGGAGCACCGGGAGCTTGTAGCCGACCTGCCCGCGCATGGCCTTGAAGCGGCCCCGCACCAGGTTGCGCAGGTTGTCCTTGAGCACCAGCTCGTCGAACTCCACCCCGTCGAGCTTGAGCTTCTCGGCGAGCACGGTGCGCATCTGCGTCGGGCTCCCCGAGACGATGCACAGCCGCGAGCCGCCGTTCGCCCGCAGCTCGCGAATGAGGGCCGCGGCACCGGGAATGGCCTTCTTCTCGTGCGCCTTCTGAAAAGCCGTGCGCACGAGCTGGCGGAGCGTGTCGAACTCCGTCTGGAGGTAGGTCTTGTCGAGGTCCCAACGGTAGATGCGCTTGATGGGAGTCTGGGGTTCGCTCGCACTCACAGATTACGCCTTCGGGAGCATGGCCTGGATGGCGTTGGCGAGGTCATGGCTCACCGCCCGCGCGGCCACCTTGCCGGCGTTGGAGATCGCCCGCGCCTTCGATCGCCCGTGCGCCTTGATGAACAGGCGATCGAACCCGAGGATCGGGGCGCCGCCGTACTGTTCCCAGTCGGTGACTTCCTTGATGCGCTCGATGCCCGACGAGAGCATCGCCAGGCCCGCGCGCCACAGGAGCTTCTCCTTGTAGGCGTACTTCGCCAGCTCCATCACCGTCTCGCTGACGCCCTCGAGCATCTTGAGGCACACGTTGCCCACGAAGCCGTCGCACACCACGACGTCGGCGGTGCCCTTGGGGATGTCGACCCCCTCGACGTTGCCGATGAAGCGGAGCCCGGGGAGCACCTGCAACCTGGCGTTGGCCTCCACCACGCGGGCCGGGCCCTTCATCGCCTCGGTGCCGTTGCTGAGCAGCGCCACGGTGGGGTTCTCGTTCTTCGAGATGATGCGCGCGTAGGCCGAACCCATGACAGCGAAGGCCACGAGATCGTCGGCGCTGGCGTCGACCGTCGCGCCCACGTCGAGGATCAAGCTGAAGGGGTCGTTCTTCGCGCCGCGGCCCACGGCGGTCGGGTACACCGTGGCCAGCGCGGCGCGCCTCACCCCGGGGATCAGGGTGAAGGTGCGGGCACACGCCAACACGCACGCGCCGGTGTTGCCTGCCGACACCATCGCGTCGGCCTCGCCCTCGCGCACCAGCCGCGCCGCCACCAGCACCGACGCGTTGGGCTTCGCGTCGAGCGCCGGGCTCGGCTTGTCGTGCATGGCGATGAACTCGGGGGCGTGGTGCACCGCCACCCGCTCGGCGTGATGCCGCACCTGAGCGAGGGCCTGGTCGATCTGCGCGCGATCGCCGACCAGCAACGCGTGGATGTGGGGCGTGTCGAGGGTGAGCTGCGCCGCGCCCCGCACGATCTCCAGCGGGCCGTGATCACTCCCCATCACGTCAAAGGCGATGGTGACGGGCCGCTGGGTCACGTGGGCTATTCCTTCTTGGTGTTGGCGCTGTCGCGCTCGATGCAGCCCTTGGTGAGCGTGTACTGGTAGGTGCCGAGCTCGTCGCGCCAGTACTCGCCCACGTACGGCCAGTAGAGCTGCTCGTCGGACACCGCCACCGAGTACTTGTAGTTCTTCACCACCGACTGCTGCCCGCCGGCCTGGAGCATCTGCTCGAGGAAGTCCTTCTCTTTCGAGGTGGTCTCGAACTTGATGCGCAGCCCGTTGGCGCGGAGGGTCTTGAGCTGGCCGAGCTCGAAGTCGAGCTTCGCCTTCGCCATCAGGCCGGCCTTGCCGATCAGCGTCTGGCGCTGGGCCTTGAGCTGCTCGATGACCTGCTTGGAGAGGTTCGAGTACTTGAAGGTGTCACCCTTCTCGCCGACTCCGTCCATCTCGGCCTCGAGCTCGGTGATCGAGTCGACGGTCTTCTTGAGGTCGGTGTCGGTGAGCGCGAGGTTCAAGATGCGCTCGAGGATCTCGTCGGTGCCCTTGAGCTTGGCGCCGCCCTTGTTCTTCTTGCGAACATCGTCGAGCACGTTGAAGTACTCGGTGGCCTCCATGTTCTTGTTCACGAGGACCTCGAGCTGTTCCTGCACCGGGCCGTAGATGTTCTCGAAGTCTTCGATGATGGTCAGCGCTTCGCGGTAGCGGCAGTTCTCGAAGTAGACGACCGCCTTGAGGATCAGCGCTTCCGGGAAGTACTCGTCACGGAAGAACGGCGAGCTCAGGGTGATCAGGTTGCCCAGCGCCTGCTCGTACTGGCCGATGCGGTAGTGGGCCCACGAGGCCTCGAACAGCGACTCGAGCCACTGCACCCCGCCGCGCTCGATCTTCTGGAAGTAGAAGATCGCGTAGCGGTTCTGCTTCGCCCCGTAGTGGGTGCGGGCCAGCTGCATGAACGCCAGCTCGCGCAGCGCCTTGAGCTGCTTGGCCTCGGCGGTCATCGGGCCGTCGGCGGTGCGGGTGACGCGAACGACTTCCTTCATCGTCTCGAGCGCCGTCTCGAGCTTGCCTTCGCGGAAGTAGGCGAGCCCCTCGAGGTACTTCGCGCGGGGGTAGAACGCGTCACCCTTGGGGATCATCAGCGCGAGCCGCTTGACCTCGTCGAAGGCCTTGGTGGCCTCACCGGTCTGCTCGGCTTCGTCGAGGGCCTTGGCGCGCACGAGGTTGTAGCGCGCGAGGAGGTAGCGGAACTCGTTGCGGAAGCGCTCGGGGAACTCGTAGTTCGAGTAGCGGGCGATCTCGTCGAGCACCACCGTCTCGTTCACCGTCTTGCGAGCGATGAAGAAGAGCCACTCGAGCGATGACTTGAAGAACTTCGTCGACGGGCCGCGCGCCAGCACCTTGGAGAACATCTGCAGCGACGAGTGGTACATCGACAGCTTGTAGAGGCTCTTGGCCAGCCAGTATTGCGCCTCGACCGAGAGGCCCGCCATCGCGGGGTCCTGGCTCATGTCGAAGAAGGCCAGCGCCGCGGGCTCGAAGTTGTCGTTCTTGAACTGGGTGATCGCCGCTTCCATCTTCTGGCGATCGCCCGTCTTGCCCGACACGTCGACCGCGTCGAACGACATGGTGGCCGCGGGCTTGTTGTCCTTCGGCTTCTCGGCCTCCACGCCCGCCGGCTTGGAGAGATCGAGGCCACCCTCGGGCAGCGGCACCTCGCCGGTGCCTTCCGGCTTCTTCTCATCGGGCTTCTTGTCGGGCTTCTTGGCCGGCTTCTTCTTCTTCTTGGCGCCGCCGAGATCGAGGCCCTCGA
>JBBRUE010000300.1:0-7922 GCA_038248085.1 Myxococcales bacterium
GAGCGGCAGCTTCCCCTTGCCGTCGCAGACTGCGAGCGGGTGGAGGTGGGGGCTGTCGGTGGTCGGCTCCTGGCGGGTCGGGATCCGCGGCGGCGGCACCGAGGCCACGGACGGCGACGCGCACACGCAGGGGCCTGCGTCGGTCGTCGTCCCGCCAGGCGAGGTGCAGGTGCAGCCCGCGAGGAGCGCCAGGAGGAAGAGGGACGACCGCATCGCGCTGCACCCTACCCGCCCCGACTGACAAGTCGAGCGGGCGTGGCCTCAGGCCGACTTCTTCTCTTTCTCGAACATCACCTGCGGCGGCTCCTTCTTGAGGATCACGCCGTCGGTGATGCGGCACTCCTTGACGCCCTCGCGGAAGGGGACGTCGTACATGATCTCGAGCATCGCATCTTCCATGATGGCCCGGAGCCCGCGGGCGCCGGAGTGGCGGCGCAGCGCCTCCTTGGCGACCGCGCGGAGCGACTCCTTGGTGAAGCTGAGCTTCACTTTCTCCATCTCGAAGAGCTTCTGGTACTGCTTGGTGAGCGCGTTCTTCGGCTCGGTCAGAATGGTGACGAGATCGTCTTCCTTGAGATCGTTGAGCGTCGCCACCATCGGCAGGCGCCCGATGAACTCGGGGATCATGCCGAACTTCATCAGGTCGTCCGGCTCGACCAGCGCGAGGAGCTCGCCCACTGAGCGTTCTTCCTTCGACTCGATCTTCGCGCCGAAGCCCAGGCCCTTCTCGCCCACCCGCCGCCGAATCACCTGCTCGATGCCGTGGAAGGCGCCGCCGCAGATGAAGAGGATGTTCGAGGTGTCGACCTGGATGTATTCCTGCTGGTTGTACTTCTTGCCGCCGCGCGGGGTGACGTTGGCCCGGGTGCCCTCGATGATCTTGAGCAGCGCCTGCTGCACGCCCTCGCCGCCGACGTCGCGCGTGGCCGAGGGGGAGTCGCCGTTCTTGCGCGAGATCTTGTCGATCTCGTCGATGTACACGATGCCGCGCGCCGCCTTCTCGACGTCGTAGTCGGAGTTGTGCAGCAGGTTCTGGATGATGTTCTCGACGTCTTCACCGACGTAGCCCGCCTCGGTGAGGCTGGTGGCGTCAGCGATGGTGAAGGGCACGTTGAGGAAGCGCGCCAGCGACTGGGCCAGCAGCGTCTTGCCTGAGCCCGTGGGCCCGATGAGCAGGATGTTCGACTTCGAGAGCTCGACGTCTTCCGGGCCCGTCCCCTTCACGCCCGGGCGGGGACGCGAGGCCGGCTTGCGCTGGTAGATGCGCTTGTAGTGGTTGTACACGGCCACCGCGAGGACGCGCTTGGCGAAGTCCTGGCCGATCACGTACTCGTCGAGGAAGGTCTTGATCTCGACCGGCGTCGGCAGGCTGACGGCAGGCTTCTGCTCTTCCTTCTCCGCCTCCTCCGCGATGATGTCGTTGCAGAGCTTGATGCACTCGTCGCAGATGTAGACCGTGGGGCCAGCAATCAGCTTGCGGACCTCCCGCTGCGACTTGCCGCAGAATGAGCAGGAGAGGTTCACGTGATGCTCGCCCTTCTTCACTTAACTTCCTCCTGACGGCCCGATTCACCGACTGTAACGCCGGGATCGGGGTGTGTTGCAACCCTAGCAATCCCCGCTGACGTCTTCACGAAAGTCCCCTGCCTTTTCAGGCGTCAAGGGCCTGACTCTTTCAGGCCTCGGCTTCCGCCTTGGCGATGACGATCTCTTCCAGGTCACGCGCGAGGGCATCGGCGCGCTCCCGCACTGCGCTCGGCACCTTGCGGTTGGCGTGCAGCTCGGCCGAGAGGCGCTTGGCGAGCGCCCACAGCCGCTTGAGCTCGACGTTGGCCTCGACCTTCACCTGCGGCGCGGGGAACTTCTCGACGAGGTCCCGGCGCAGCTCGCTGGTCGGCTTCTCCTGGTTCCAGATCGAGTCGCGGATCGACTTGTACTCGTTCGCCGAGAGCTGCCCGCGCGCTTCGGCCTGGGCGAGCACCTCCACCACCTCGAACGCGGGCGCGGCCTCGGCGAGCTCGGGGGTCTGCATCACCTCCGGCTCGTGCTTCTCGAGGAACCCGAAGTTGCGCGTCAGCTTGTCGGCGGTCTGCTTCTTGATGCGCAGCTCGCCCAGGCAGTACGCCTCGAAGTGCGGGTAGCCCCACTCGGTGAACAGGGCGTCGTTGCGGACCTGGGCCAGCAGCTTGCCCAGCTCGACCCAGGATGACTTGAAGCGCTTGGCGGCCAGCAACACCGTGTGACGGAAGCTGCCCGGCGGCACTTCAGACACCTTGCGGGAGATGACTTCTTCGGCGGTGGCCATGACGGGCGCTTCTCTCAGCGCCGCGCCGCCAGCGCAACGCCTTAGTCAGCCCTTCTTGCCGACGTTGAACGAGAGGTTGACCGAGTTGCCCGAGTGGGTGGCCTTGAACGGCCACTTCTGGAGCTCCTTGAGCAGGCACTCTTCGAGCCCCGAGCCCTTGAGATCGGAGTTGTCGACCCACACCTTCGAGACCTTGCCAGCCTCGGCGATGGAGAACTCGATGGGGATCTTCAGGAAGATGCCCGGCTTGGCGACGGTCTTGATGCAGGGAATGAGGCTCGACTTGTTCCGCGCCACCACCGCGTTGATGCCCGCCTCGTCGACCTCGCCCATCGACAGGCCATCGGGGTCGGCGTTGCCCAGCGGCGGCTTGTTCCCCACCGGGGGCCGGGTCCCGACGGGGGGGCGGTTGGCGATCGGCGCGGTGCCCACCGGTGGCTTCTTGCCGCTGCCCTGGTAGTCGACCAGCTCGTCGTCGACGCGGCGCTGGGCCTTGGAGATCGTCGGGGCATCGACGGTGATGTCGCCCCAGGCGAGCTCCTCCGCGGTCTTGCCGGTCGGGGTGTGCACCGCGAGGTAGCTGCCGGCCACCGCGACGATGATCCCCAGCGTCACCAGCACGCCCAGGCCGATGGCCAGCCCGCGCGTGGTCTTCTTGCGCTGCGCCGAGTGGTGCTCGGTGGCGTGCGCGTCGACGCGCTTCTTGGCCTCCGCCTTGGCGACGTGCACCTTGAACTCGGGGACCTCGGACACCTTGACGAAGCGTCCCGAACCCATGAGCTGCACTTCGCTCTGCCCCAGCAGGTCCCCCGCATAGAGCTTGTCGATGACCTGCTGCGCGGGTACGGGACCGAGGATCAGATCACCTTCGCGAAACAGCCAGCCAGGATCGTTCGGCCCCATGTGCGGCATGCCCTCCAGAGTCGTCGCGCTGTGGTGTTGGTACCACGGCGGCGCGTTCCGCGGCTACCAGTCGCAATTGCAAGGCCCCACCGTGCAAGACACCTTGCTCCTTGCTTTGCGGCGCGCCGGGTTTTCCCGGGAGCCGGTGGCCTCGGGGCGAACCGACGCCGGGGTGCATGCCCGAATGCAGGTGCTGTCGATGCGGGTGTTCGAGGAGGTGGCGCCGGAGGAGGTGGCCGCGCGGATCAACGCCGAGCTCCCGCCGACGATGGGCATCGCGTTGTCGCGCCGCGCCCGTTTGAAGTTCAGCGCCCAGTGGAAGAGCACGGGCAAGGAGTACCGCTACCGCTTCGTGCGCGGTGCCGACTCACCGTGGGCGTGGGGCCTCGAGGTGGACCCGGCGCGCCTCGAGGCGCTGCTCGGCCTGGTAGTGGGCACACGGGACTTCTCGGCGTTCCACGCGGCGAAGAGCCCGGTGAAGTTGCGAACGATCGACGCCGTGTCGGTGCATTCGCAAGGCGAGCACGTCGAGGTGCGGGTGCGCGGCACGGGCTTCGGCCGCTACATGGTGCGGTTGCTGGTGGGAGGTGCGGCGGCGGTCGCGCGCGGGGAAGCGAGTGAAGCCGACTTTCGCGCCGCGCTCGAACGGGCGGCGCCCTTCCGCCACTACCGCGCGCCGGCCCACGGCCTGGTGATGTGGGAGGTCTTCTTTCCGCCGGAGGAGGATCCCTTCACGGCGGAGGAGCGGCGGCTCGCACCCGGAGTTCCCGGGGAACCGCCGTTTCGCGACTCGTGACGAGCCGCTTCAGTCGTTCAGCTTCTCTTCGTACTTCTCGAGCAGGTCGCTGATCGCTTCGCGGAGGTACTCGCTCTGACGGATGCGGGTCTCCTTCGAGAGATCCTTGAGCTGCTCGAGGCGATCACGGTTCAGCCGGAAAACCACCGAGGTGAGACGTGCGTTGTCGTTCATGTGCACACATGGTCTCACACGAAATCGGCGCGTCAAAAAAAGGCGCTGATCAATCGCCCCGCCCGCGCTGATCAGTCGAAGAGATACGTGCGGAACTGGATGCCGACCACCAGCTCGAACGAGAGCCGCAGCGCCGTCGCGCCTCCGAGCTGGCCCCCGAGCTGCGCGTACACGCCCATGATCGGAGAAAAGTCGTACTGCACGCCGAACGATGCGCGGGCGCCGATGGCGATCAACGGCACCGCGTGCACGGCGAGCTCGAGATCGAAGAACGTCTTCCACGCGTCGAAGCCGAAGCTGTTGCGGATGCCGCCGTAGAACGACGCAGCGAAGCCGGCGAGCGGGGGAACGCCGGGGGCCAGCCGCGCCGCCACCCGCAGCTCGGTGTGGCTGAAGAGCCCGAGCGTGCCTCCGAGCTCGATGGGAATGCGGACCCCGCGGTCAGACCCTCCGGTCGCCCCGATGGCGCTGACGATCTCCCCGCCGGTGGCGACGGTCAGGCCCAGCGAGCCGTGGTGATCATTCGCCCGCGCCACGCCGGACGCGAGCACGACGAGGAGGAGGAGCCGCATCGACTTCAGCGACGGCGACGGATGAGCGCCAGCGCACCGAGCGCCAGGAGCTCGAGACCGCTCGTGGCCGAACACCCTGCGCCCTGCGAATCGGTACCGCCGGGCAGCACCGCACCGGTGACCTCCGGGCGGAGCGCCACCTGAGGCGCCCGGTACGAAGCCTGGCCGACGTTGCCGTACTCGTCGCGAACGAAGACCGTCACCCCACCCTGTTGCTCGATGGCCGACAGCGAAATGGGCCGGGCCCCGCCGAACTCCGAGCGGGCGTCCTGCCCGACCTGGTACGCGAAGACGAGGCGATCGGCCGAGAGTACGTCGCGGGCGGTGACCAGCAGGCGGTCGGTCGCGGGGTCGGCGACGAGCGAGACCTCGGGGGCCTCCCAGTCGACGAGGAAGCCGATCTCCCTGGAGGCCGAGATCGCGTGCGGATCTTCGGACACCCGGGCGCGCACGTGAATGACGTGGTTGCCCTGCATGAGGAAGCGTGGGTGCGAGACGATCAGCTCGTCGTTGGTGACGGGCACGAAGTCGGTCCACAGGCCTTCGTCGATCTTGAAGGAGAACTCCGCGCTGCCGGCCTTGCCGACCGTGCGCACGTCGAGCACCGCCTCGGGCCACGGGAGCGCGTGGTGACCCGTCAGCCGCATCTCGGCGGCGTGGGGCATGCGCGAAGCCTTGAGCGCGACGGCGAGGCCGGGCGCCGAGACCGCGCACGCCGCGTTGAGCGGAAGCAACTGGGCGTAGAGCCCGAGGTGGTTGAAGGCCTCGGTGCCGGTGATGCGGCCGAGGCCCTTCACCTCGTTGACCTTCAGCTTGAAGCTCCCGAGAGCCGGGAGCGCGAAGCCCGAGAGCGCACCGGCCAGCGCGGGCTCCGCGAGGCCGATCACCGCGGGCACGAGATCGGCGAGCACCTGCGGATCTTCGGCGAGGATCTCAGCGTTCGCGGTGCGGATGTTACCGATCAGCATCTTCAGATCGCCGAGCGCGGGCGTGACCTTGTCGCAGCCTTCGAAGATCAGCGAGAGCGGGAGCGAGATGTCGGCGGTCAGGGTGAAGAGGCGCGCCTGGCGGTCATCGAACATCGCGTAGAAGTCGATGCTCACGTCGGGCATCGTCAGCAGGAGCAGCGGCTTGATCGGCTTCTTGGTGACCGGGTCGTAGGTGCCTTCGCCGACCACCACCGTGGGGGCGCGCGCGGGCCGCAACACCACCATCATCGGCGCGTCCTTGCCGTCGCGGGTGGCCAGCTTGCCCAGCGACGGGAGGAACGTCTTGAAGAGGCCGGTGTTGATCAGCCCGACGTTGTCGGACGAGAGGTTGAGGCAGAGGGCGCCGGCCTGGTGGGCGCTCCAGAAGGCGTTGTTGAGGAAGTTCGACGAGATGCCGAGGCCCACGTGGTACCCGGAGTTCGGCGTCGCTTCGCCGTCGAAGTCGGGGAAGGCGACCATCGTCATCGGCGGCGCGGCCTGGGGAGGCACGCAGGAGGCGACGGTGACGGGCTTGATGCCCGCGCGGGTGCCGAAGCTCAGGCCCTGGTCGACGGTGACCGTGGCGCCAGCGGCCAACGTGAGCTCGAGCGCCGCGTCCGCCGGAGCGCCGAACGAACCGAGCAGACCCCCGAGGCTCATCTTGCCTTCGACGCCGAGGAAGCGCGGGACACAGGTGGCGCCCAGCGTGCAGACCTTCTTGGTGGTGTCACAGGTGGACGGGGTGTTGTTGCCGTCAGTGGTGCGAGGACAGTCGGCGTTCGTCATGCACGGCCAACAGGTCTGCGAGCCGATCGCGTTCTGCACCTGGGTCTGCAGCGGCCCAGAGAGCAGCTGCAGCACCGTGTTCTTCACAGGGTCCCAGTCGGCGACGCCGCAGTAGACGTCGCCACAGTTGTTGCGGCCCGTGAAGCTCAAGTCCGCCGGGTCGAGGCACTGGGGCTTGGCCGGGGCGCCGCTCGCGCCGCAGATCTCGGTGCCCGACAACCCGGTCACGGAGAAGGAGAGCAGCTTGTCGAAGCGGGTGTCGATCGAGAACTTCACCGTCGCGCGAATGCGGTTGTCGGTGGGCGCCGCGGCGGCGGTGTCGAAGGTGATCGAGCACTTGGCGGCGCTCAGGCCGACACAGGCCACGTGGTTGCGGCTCCGGGTGTCGACGTAGAGGTTGCCGGTGTTGATCGACAACTGGACCGTCGCGTCGAGCAGGTCGGGGGCGCGCGGGGTCAGCGAGAAGCCGGTCAGGAGCACCTGCACGTTGGCCGGCACGTCCTTGGCGTCGCAGGCGCCGTCCATCTGGCCGCAGCTCTCGGCCCCGCACCCGGCAGCGCCCTGGTCGGCGATGAGGATGTCACCGATGACCGCCACGTTCTGGGCCATGCACGCCACCGGCAACGCGAGCTGACGACCGGGCGCGAACGCCTCGACGAGGGTCTGCCAGTTCGAGTTGAGGTAGTTGATGCCGCCGGCCGACACGCGAATGTTGACCGCGTTGTCGCTCTTGGGCCCGACGTAGTGGGTGCCCGCGGGGTACGGGGTCAAGGTGGAGCAGCCCGCGCCGCTTCCCGAACAACCGAGCCCGATGAAGACGGCGAGAGCCAGGGTCACGAGGCTCGATCGCGCCGAGCGCGATGCAGTGACAGAGGTGTGCATGAGGTAGGGAGCTCCCAATCGGCCGGGCAGAAAACGAGTCTCGGTAGTGTAGCAGCAGGTGCCCCGCGAAAGGGCGGGCCTGGTTTCGGCTCGTGACTCGCCGCGTTGAACCTTCAGCTCACTACGGGAAGCGCGACCTGCCCCGCGGTGAGCGCGTCGTTGAGGCGGCCCGAGCGGAAGGGCTCGAGGTCGACGGCGACGAAGGTGAACCCGTGGGCCTTGATCGCGGCGCTGACGGCCTCGCGGGTCTGCGGGTCGAGCATGCGCGGGAGCTCTTCGGCGGCGAGCTCGAGGCGCGCCACGTCCTGGTGGTAGCGCACGCGGAAGTTCACGAAGCCGAAGCTGCGCACGGCTTTCTCGGCAGCGCCGACCTGCTTGAGGCGCTCGACGGTGACCTGGGTGCCGTAGGGCAAGCGCGACGCCAGGCAGGCCATCTGCGGCTTGTCCCACGTGGGGAGACCCAGGCGCTGCGACCAGGCGCGAATCTCGTTCTTGGTGAGGCCCGCGTCGCCCAGGGGCGAGACCACCGCACGCTC
>JBBRUE010000301.1:0-7908 GCA_038248085.1 Myxococcales bacterium
CGACGATGAACGCCAACAAAAAGGAGCAGCAGGCCAAGGCCGACAAGGCGATCAAGATGCTCGAGGCCGCCCTGCCCCTCGGCAAGTGGCAGTTCCTGGTCGAGGCCGAGATCTACGGACAGATCGGCATGATCAAGCACCTCTTCAAGGACTACGACGGCGCGCTCGCGGCGTTCCAGAAGTCGAGCCAGCGGAACTACTTCGCCAAGGCGATGCAGGCGGCGATCTACTTCCAGAAGAAGGACTTCGGCTCGATGCAGAAGTCTTTCGAAGACGCCGTGAAGCACGGGAACAAAGAGAGCCTGATGTGGGCCGCGTACGCGTGGTGCCTGATCCAGAACAAGCAGAACGATGACGCGCTCCGCGTGCTCTCCCGGGGCGTCGAGGCCAACCCCAGCGACGAGAAGCTCAAGAAGGCGATGACCGCGCTGCAGAACGACAAGCGCCTCAAGATGTCGCCGTGGGAGCCGATGTGGTGGCAGCTCGGCCTCGAGACGCCGCCGATGCAGCAGCCGCAGTTCGCCGGTGGTGGGCGCCGTCGCGGCTTCCGCTGAACTGAAGCTCAAACCAGCCCCACCGCCTCGTCCGGCGTGACGTGCCGCGCGCCCTTCTCCTTCTTGAACCACGTCAACTGCCGCTTCGCGTAGTGCCGCGTGGCCTGCGCCGTCTCCTGGATCGCCTGGGCCTCGCTGAGCGTCCCCTCGACGACCTGCAGCGCCTGGAGGTAGCCGACCGCCCGCATCGGGGCCGCGTCCCGGTACCCCTGCTCGACCAGGCGGCGCGTCTCGGCCACCAGTCCTGAGGCGAACATGGTCTTCGTCCGCGCGTTGATCGCCGCGTAGACCCGCTCGCGCTCGGGGTTGAGTACCCAGAGGTCGTACTCGTAGCGGTCCGCTGCGAATGCGTGATCCTCGCGATGCTCACTCGCCGCCTTCCCCGTCAGCGTGTGGATCTCGAGCGCGCGGATCACCCGAAGCCGATCCTGCACCGGGTGCTTCGCAGCCGTGACCGGGTCGACCACCGCGAGGCGCGCGTGCAGGGCTTCGTTGCCCTCGCGATCCGCGAACGCCTCGAGTTCTTCTCGGAGCGCCTCGTCTCGCGAGGGCCCCGGCATCACGCCGTGGAGCAGCACCCGGAGATAGAGCCCGGTGCCTCCCACCATGACGACTCGTTTGCCCCGCGACGTGATGTCGGTGATCGCCGCGTCCGCGAGTTGCCCGAAGCGCGCGGCCGAGAACGACGGCTCGAGCGGGTCGACCACCGAGACGAGGTGGTGAGGGACGAGCGCGAGTTCTCCCGCCGTGGGCTTCGCCGTGCCGATGTCGAAGTGCCGGTACACCTGCTGCGAGTCGGCGCTGACGATCTCCGCATCGATACGCTTCGCGACTTCGATCGCGAGGGTGGTCTTTCCCGAGGCCGTGGGGCCGGCGATGACGATCAGCTTCACCAGCGACTACTTCTTCAGCCCGAGCGCGATTTCGACTTCCTTGCCCAGCAACTCGGCGCCGTCCTGCGAGTAGCCGCGGTGCACCGCGCTGATCGTCCCGTCCGGCCGCACCATGAACAGCGAAGGGAGCGGGCTCTTGGTGCCCAACCACCGGCGCGCCACGATGTTGAAGCGATCCTTCGCCACGGGGAACGTCACCTTGTTCTCGGCGATCAGCCCCTCGACCTTCTTCTGCCCCTCGGGCTCGGTGTCGATCGCGATCATCATGATCCGCAGCCCGTCGGCCTTGTGCTTCTCGTGCAGCGACTGGAGGTACGGCATCTCCTTCTTGCAGGGCCCGCAGAAGCTCGCCATGAACGAGACCATCAGCGCCTTGGTCTTCTTGTCGGCCGCCTCCGGGCCCACGAAGCTGTCCATCGCCACCGTCGCCTCGCCGAACTCCTTCGCGTTGTAGACGGGCAGGCGGAATGTGGGCGCCGGCTTGTCGACCTCGGCGAGATCCTCCGCGAAGGCAGGGGCGGCGATCAGCGCAAGCACGAGAAACTGTCGGTTCATGTGGGGGTCCAAGAAGAAAGGAAATCTGCAGTCACGACGAGCGCTTGCTCGCCTCATTCAGCCACGCGCGAAGTCCATCGAAGGAGACGTCGACCTGCTCCCGCGGCGCCTCCTTGGGGATGCGCATGTTGTCGATCTTGAGGGTCCGCGACTTGTGCTCGGCGTCGCCGTAGCTGGCGAACCAGGCCGCGTTGAGCTTGCTGGCGCGCTCCTTCTGCTTACCCAGCTTCCCGCCACGTGGGTCGAAGTCGACGTGGAAGCCTTCGTTGCGCAGCGCCATCACCAGGGCGATCGCGTCGTCCCGCTCCGGGCCATCGAAGGTCCCGACGAAGAGCAGCGGCGCGCTGCGGACCACGGGCTTCACTGACTCGAGCAGCATCACCAGGCGATCGAGGCCCATGGCGAAGCCGACCGCCGGCTTCTCGGGCCCACCGAGTTCGTGCACCAGACCGTCGTACCGGCCGCCACCGCACACCGTGCCTGCCCGGCCCAACGCGTTCTCGCCGCTCTTCGGCTGGTAGATGAACTCGAAGGTCGTCCGCGTGTAGTAGTCGAGGCCGCGCACCAGCCCACGGTCGAGCTCGAAGGGAATGCCGAGCTTCGTCAGCAATCGCTGCACGTCGGCGAAGTGTTTCTTCGACCCCTCGTCGAGGAAGTCGATGATCGCCGGAGCCGACGCGATGGTCTCCTTCAGCGCCGCCTCCTTCGAATCGAGCAGCCGCATGGTGTTGCGCTCGTACGCCAACTTCGCGTCTTCGCTCATCGACGCCACCAGCGGCGCGAAGTGCGCCTTGAGCGCCTCGAGGTACGCGGGCCGCGTCGAACCATCACCCAGCGAATTGAGGTGCAGCACGACGTCGGGCACGCCGATCTGCCGGAAGAACTCCGCGCACAGCGCGATGATCTCCACGTCCTGCGCCGGGTCGAGCGACCCGTAGGCCTCGGCACCGAGTTGGTAGAACTGGCGATAGCGCCCGGCCTGCATGCGCTCGTACCGGAACATCGGCCCCAGGTAGTACCAGCGGGTCAGCGGCTCGGTGTTCGCGATGCTGTGCTCGATGTACGCGCGCGCGGCGGGCGCGGTGCCCTCGGGCCGCATGGTGATCGAGCGATCGCCCTTGTCGGTGAAGGTGTACATCTCCTTGCCGACGATCTCGGTGATCTCGCCCACGCTGCGCACGAAGAGCTCGGTGTGCTCGACGATGGGGGTGCGGATCTCCGAATACCCGTAGCGCCCGAACAGCGTCCGCGCGGCGCCCTCGATGAACTGCCACGTCTCGATCTGCGGCGGCAGGAGATCGTTCATCCCTTTCACGCCCGCGATCTTCGCTCCGCTCACTGGAACACCCCGATGCGCTGGCCCAGCACCACGGGCGCGTCCGGCTTGAGCGTCGGGTCCCACGTCACCCGCCCCTTCTGGAACAACAGGATCACCGTCGAGCCCATCTCGAACATGCCGATCTCTGCGCCCTTCTCGATGGCGATCGACCGCGGGTAGGTGTGGGCCTTCGCGCCCTGACCCTCGTGGGTGATGATCTCGTCGTAGGCCGCGTGAATGCGCGCGACGCAGGTGGCGCCGACCGCGATGTACGCGCAGTGCCCCGCGGGCGTGTCGAGGTAGGTGACCAGCCGCTCGTTGATCGCGAAGAGCGCGTCCTTGGTGCGCACCGACGCCTGGTTCACCGGCCAGAACTCCCCGGGGAGGTAGTGGTACCCGGTGATCTGTCCCGTCAGCGGCGAGTGGAAGCGGTGGTAGTCGCGCGGCGAGAGGTAGAGCGTCGCGAACGAGCCCCCTTCAAAGTCGAGCGCCCGGCGCGCGTCACCGAGCAACTTGTCGACGGGGAAGCTGATGCCCTTGGCCTGCAGGCAGGCGCCGCGCTCGATGAGGCCGATCTGCGACACGTGGGCATCGACGGGGCTGGCCACCACGTTCGCGCCGAGGTCGATCGTGCGGCGGCCGGGCTTGAGCTTGCGCGTGAAGAACGCCCCGAAGGTCGGGTAGTCCTCGATGGTGCCCTCGGCTTCCTCGAGGTTCACGTCGTACTGCTTCGCGAACACCCGCATCGCGGCCTGGTGAATGGCCGCGGGAACGGGGAACCGGGTGGCTTTACCGACGGCCGCCGAGAGGGCCGACTTCGGCAACAGCCGCATCAACGTCATGAAGGTCTGATCGCGCATCGACGGGGCTTTCTCGCCCCGCCAGTCACCGCTCGCAAGGGGGAACTGGTGTTCACACCCCGAGGAACAGCCGCTTCCCGAAGTTGAGCGCGAGATCGGCGTCGAAGATGCGCTGGGCCGAGGTCTGGATGTCGTACTCGACGCGCACGTACTCCACGGTCCGCGTCTCCGTGTCGTGGATCACGAAGCACGCGCGGTTGTCGTAGTCGCGAGGCTGGCCGACCGAACCGACGCTGATGATGTACTTGTAGCCTTTGCGGATGCCGAACTTCTGCGCGACGACGTCGTTCACCTCGCCCGAGCCGATCGCGAAGGCCTTGCAGAGGTGGCTGTGGCCGATGAACGTCACCTCCGGCAGGTCGGTGGAGAACGGCGTCAGCTCACGCGCCTGCTCGAGGGCGAAGATGTACTCGTAGCTCCGGGGCTCGATGGGTGAGCCGTGGCAGAAGCCGACGTCGCCGATGCGGTAGGTGTACGGGAGGCTCCGCAGCCAGGCCACGTTCTCCTCGTCGAGCACGTTCGCCGACCAGTCCAGCGCGTGCCGGGCTGCGTCGTAATAGAACGAATAGTCCATGCGCCCAGCGACCGCGGCGTCGTGGTTGCCCAGCAACGTCACCTCAGCGTGCTCGCGGACCAGCTCGCAGCAGGGGTTGGGCGAGGCGCCGTAGCCGACGACGTCACCCAGGCTGACGATGCGATCGACCTTCTGCTTGTCGATGGTCTTGAGGACTTCGGTGAGCGCTTCGATGTTGCTGTGGATGTCCGAGATGATGGCGATCCGCAATGCATCCCCTTTGGGACTTCGTCAGTTGGAGACCTGCGCGCGCGCAGGCGAACGATCTTCTTCGATGAGACGACGTATCTTTTCACGGACGCCGTCGTCGATGTTTTCAAACACGAGGCCCATGCCCGGTGGCCCGCCCTGCCCTTCCATCCGACTCCACACCACGCGGGCCGGCGCCTCGACGCCGTGGGTGCCCAACCGGAGGCGCGCCAGGCTTCCCCGCTCGAGCGGCGTGCTCGTGCGCACGAAGATGCCCCCTTCGCTGAGGTTCCCGATCCGCGCGTAGACGGTGATGTTTTCCCCTTCGCACCAGCAGCGAAGACGCGACACGACCCGCTCGAACTTCCTGTTCTCTTCAGTCACTGCCGGCCTCCGAATGACGCAGTCACAGGCTCTGCGCTCCCCCCGGATGGCACTTCACTGCCACCTGCTGGCACTTCAACGCCAGCGAAACCAGAGCGTAGAAAGTCGCTCCGCAAGCCGTCAATCGAGGCTTTTTCCCGACACGACCTCACCCTGGGGCCTTCCTGGACCAAGAACTGCTGCTCGGGACCGTTCGGTGACGGATACTGGAGGGGCCCATGACGACGTCCCGGCCCGTCCGTTACCGCTGCGACATCCAGTCCCAGGTCGAGCTCGACGAGGGCGGGCCCGCGGGCCGGGCGCGCGTTCTGGAGCTCTCGGAGACCGGTGCCTTCCTCGAAGAGGTGCCGGCCCTCGACGACGTGCAGGCCGGCGACGGCGGGGTCATCGGCATTCCGCTCCCCGGGGGTGATCCGTGGGTCGCGCACATCCGGTTCAACCGCGCGGGCTACGGACAGCTCGAGGTGAAGACCAGCCGCGCCGAACACGTGAGCGTCGGGGTGCGGGGCTTTGGTGTGGAGTTCGATCAACTCGGCGACGACGAGCTCGAGCAGCTGCGCGACTTCCTCGAGTTGCTCGACAGCCGTTGACTCAAATCTTCCGCGAGCCGAAGTCGTAGACCTTCTCGACGGCGATCTGCCGGTAGCGCGCGACCTTGAGGCTGCGCTGGGCGCAGTCCTGAACGAAGGAGGGTTGATCGACGACGTTCTCCTTCACCTGTCGCTTCGCCTCAGCCTTGATCTGTGCGGCCGCCTCGTGCGGGTGAAACACGTAGGCCGGCGAGAAGTGGAGGTGCCCGCCGAAGGGGATCAACCGGGCCTCGAGCACGTCGCCCTTCACCAGGCCGACGATCGTCCGGCGCTCGGTCACGTCCCAGGTGATCGGGGAAAACAAGCCTCGCAACCGCACCTCGCCGGTGACGATGCGGCGCACCTCGAACAGCCCGTGGATCGTCTCGGTGAACGCCCGGAACGCCGCGGCCCGCTCGGGGACCTCGTCCCGTAACGACTGCTCGTAGCGCTCGCGGGCGGGCGTCTTGCCGAAGTGCGGCGCGACGCGGTCGCAGACGTAGTGCTCGAGAAACCCCGCCATGCGGAGCTCGATCTGCCGGTCCTCCTCGAACACCTCGCCGTTCCGCCCGAACCAGTCGGCGCGCGCGGACAGGAGGTCGGGCTTGCTCGACTCGGGCGTGGCCCAGGCGATCAGCTCTTCGAGGAAGGCCTGGGGGGCGGTGCTCATCCGGTGACGCGCGCTCCGGCCATCACCTCGGCGAAGCGCTGGAACAGGTAGCGCGCGTCGTGCGGGCCGGGTGACGCCTCGGGGTGGTACTGCACCGAGAAGGCGCGCGCGTCGGGCACCGCGAGCCCCTCGACGGTGAGATCGTTCAGGTTGAGGTGGGTGACCACGGCCTTGCCCTCGAGGCTCTTGGCGTCGACCGCGAAGCCGTGGTTCTGGCTGGTGATCTCCACCTTGCTGGTGACGAGGTCCTTCACCGGCTGGTTGGCGCCGCGGTGACCGAACTTCATCTTCCAGGTCTTGCCGCCCAGCGCGAGCGCAAGGATCTGGTGGCCCAGGCAGATGCCGAACACCGGCACCTTGCCCAGCAGCGCGGCGACGGTCGTGTCGGCGCCCTTCACCGCGGCCGGGTCTCCCGGGCCGTTGGTGAGGAAGACGCCGTCGGGCTTGCGGTCGAGGATCTCCTTCGCCGTGGCCCACGCCGGCACCACCGTGACGTGGCAGCCGACGTCGACGAGGAACTGGAGCATCGCCTTCTTGAGCCCGTAGTCGATCGCCACCACGCGGAAGCGCAGGGGAACCGGCGTCGCGGCGACCTCGCCCACCACGAAGCGGGGCGTCGGCTTCGACCACTCGTACACCCGGGTGGTCGAGATCCCGGTGGCGAGGTCGAGCCCCTCCATGCCGGGCGCCTGCTTCGCCTTCTCGATCAGCGCCTTCGACGTGAGGCCCTCGGTCGAGAGCACGCCCATCTGCGCGCCGTGGGTCCGCAGGTGCCGCACCAGCCGCCGGGTGTCGAGGCCCTCGATGCCGCCGACCTTCGAGCGCGCGAGGTAGGCGTCGAGGGTCTCGGTCGAGCGCCAGTTCGACGGCTCGGAGTACTCGCGCACCACCATGCCCACCGCGTGGGGACGGTCCGACTCCTCGTCTTCGGCGTTGGCGCCCACGTTGCCAATGTGCGGGTACGCCATCGTCACGATCTGCCCGACGTAGGACGGGTCGGTGAGGATCTCCTGGTACCCGAACATCGAGGTGTTGAAGACCACTTCACCGAGCGTCTCGCTCGGCGATCCGAAGGAGCGGCCCTCGAAGAGAGTTCCATCAGCCAGGGCGAGGACGGCGCGCTTCACGGGGTGACTCCTGACGACAAGGTGTGACGCAAGCCCGAGACGACGCCCAGAACCGAGCGGGTCTTCGGGTCGAGCACGGTGATCTGCGCGCGCAGTCCGGGGGTGAGCCCGGACGCGAGTCCGATCAAACGCGCAGGGGCCGAGGAAAGCACTTCCACCATTCGCGCCGGGGTGAGGTCGAGCGAGAAGAGCGCTGGCACCGCCTGCTCGAAGGC
>JBBRUE010000302.1:0-7898 GCA_038248085.1 Myxococcales bacterium
CGCACCTGCCTCGAGGCGCTCCAGCGAGGGCTGGCGTTCGCCGGTGAGGCGTCGATCGCCCACCAGGCGTTCCTGCTCGGGCTCAACGGCCGCGACGTGCTCGACGCGTGGACACGGGCGCAGCGCGGGGCCGCGCACATCGAGGACGCGTCGTTCGCCCTGTTCGTGCTCGCGCAGTTGTTTGTGCGGTTGACCCAGGCCGGGCTGCCGACTCCGGAGCAGTAAGCCGCGCGGCTTACCCCCCGGGAGAGGTGAGCGCGCCCAGCCGGATGAGGCGCATGATCGACCGCAGGGTTTCGAGTTCGCGCTGCGAGCTGGCCAGCACCGCCGCCGACAGGTCCCACCCGGTCTCGAACCAGCGGAGCAGCGTGCGCTCTTCCGGCCGCAGCACCGCGAGGATCGTGGGGTTGGGTGTCACGGCGAACCGCGCCAGCGGGGGGAGTTCCCGGTACAGCGCGGCCACGTGTTCGCGCTCCACGAGGCGGGCGAACTCGCGCACCCGACGGTCACCCGGGTCGCTCTGCAGGAGCGAGGCGAAGATCAACGCCGCCGCGTCGAACTGGCGCTCGCGCACCAGCACCGCGCCCTTCTCGAGCATGTCGGCGATCGGGTCGGCCTCGATCGGGGCCGCGCCGACGACCACCACGCGGCCCGCGCGCAGCATGTCGAACACCGAGCGCGCCACCACCGATCGCGCCAGCCCCAACGACAGCCGAATGCGACTGAGCGTCACGCCGTCGCCCGACTCGACGATGCCGAGGATCGCCCGGTGCAGCGCGTGCGAAGGCGGCGCCCCGGCCACCCGGCGCAACACCAACTGCTCGTGGGGGAGCGCGCGCTCGACGTCCATCACCTCGTCCAGGCGGCGCAGCGTCTCGAAGAGCACGTGGCGCAACGGCAGCTCGAGGGACACCCACTCGTCCTCGGCGCGATCGGAGTCCTCGGTCCAGTGGAAGCGGCCGTCCGCGGGGAGCAGGTCGACCAGGCTCCCGATCAGCTCTTCTTCTGCGATCTGCCGAATCGCGCCGTCGATGCCCACGCCGAGCGACTGGGCCCGCTGGAGCGCGGTGAGCACCGCGTCGCCCCCGGCCTCCCGGGTGTACTCGACCACCCGCGACAGGCGCTCCCAGAGCCCGGGCGCGGAGGCGGCGATGATGTGCCCCGAGAGCAGGAAGATCTTCCGCTGGCCGCCTTCCCACGAGAGCGAGAGCGCGCCGGTCTTCTTCGACGCGTCGAGCCACTGCAGGAGATCGGGCAGGGGGTAGCTGGAGAGATCTCCGTGGAAGGCCATGCGCGCGAAGAGGCTACAGTAGGCGTCGATGCGGGTGGCGATCCTCTTCACGGACGGCGTCGGGGTGGGGCCCCGCGATCCCGACACCAACCCACTGGCCCGCGGCGAGTACCTGCTCTCCCAGTTCGAGGGCGGCGAGGGCACCCCGCTCCCGTCCGGCGGCGTGCGCCACGACGTCGACACCACCTTCGGCATCGATGGTCGCCCGCAGTCGGCCAGCAACCAGACCGCGATCTTCACCGCGAAGCCGGCACCCCGACTCCTCGGGCGCCACGTGCTGGGGTACCCGAATGCGCCCCTCAAGGGCCTGATCGCCGAACACTCCATCGTCCGCAGCCTGACGACCGCCGGACGCTCCGCGACGTTCGCCAACGCCTACCCCGCGGCCTACCTCGATGCGCTGGGCCTCAAGCGCCGCGACTCGAGCACCGGCGACGTCGAGATCCCCCAGCGGTTCCTCCGGCGCCTCAAAGCGTCAGCGAGCACACTCTCGATGTCTGCGGGGGGCGTGGCGCTGCGGACGCTCGATGACGCGCGCGCAGACGCGGGACTCACGCACGACGTCGACGGTGCGACGGCGGCGCGGCGAAGGTTGTCGGTGCCGTCGCGCACCCCGCAGGCGGCCGCGGAGATCTTCTGGAGGCTCGCCGCCGACTTCACCCTCTTCGAGCACTACCTCGCCGACGAAGCGGGCCACACCCAGGACGCCGCGGCCGCGGAGCAAGCGCTGCGCACCTTCGACGACTTCGCGCGGGCGGTGATCGCCACCCGCCCCGCCGACGTGCAGGTGCTGATCTGCAGCGACCACGGCAACGTCGAGGACCTGTCGATTCGAAGTCACACGCGAAACCCGGTGGCGGTGTTGTCCTTCGGGCCCGGCGCGCACGGCAAGCTCCGGACGGTCGCCGACGTGGGCGCCACCGCCCTCTCGTTGCTCGAGGTCGAGGTGTGAAGCGCGCCATCGTCCTGCTGGCGTTCGTCTCCGGGTGCGCGGGGCCGCTCGGAGCCCTGCGGGTCGAACGCCCGCTCGCGCTCGAGAATGCGCGCTTCACGATCAAGAGCGACGGCACCATCGACCCCGACGTGCAGCGCATCGAGCGCGCGCTCGAGAAGACACCCGCGGGGTTGGAGCGCTGGGGCGGCATCGACGCGCCGGTCACCGTCTACCTCGTGAACACGCACGACGATCTCGAGAGCGCAGTGCGGAAGCGGGGGTACGGCTGGCTGCGCGCGTGGTCGCGTTACGACGACGTCATCTTCCAGGCCCCTTCGACGTGGACGAGCAGCGACGAGGTGGTCGACGAGCTGGTGCTGCACGAGCTCACCCACTGCCTGCTCTTTCAACGCTCGGGCACCGCGACCACCTGGCGCGAGAAGAAGATCCCGCTGTGGTTCCGCGAGGGAATGGCGGTGGTGACCGCCAAGCAGCAGCGCCTCTACCCAAGCCTCGAAGACGCCGCGCACTGGGTCGAGCAGAACCCCGATCACAACATCTTCGTCGAGGGGGAAGCGCTGTCCGAAGCGCACTACCTCGAGGTGTACGGGTTCTCGCTGCACGCCTTCACCTTTCTCGAGCGAAGGTACGGGGCACCCCACACGATCGCGCTGATGGTGGCGATGCACGCTGGGGCCGACTTCCCGACCGCGTTTCAGCAGGCGATGGGCACGACGCTCGAGCTGTTCCAGGGCGACTTCTTCAACTACCTCCGGTACCGCGCGTTCCGGGGCAGCGGTCGCACCCTGCCCCTCCTGCGGCCGAACGTGCGCGAACTCCTCGAGAAGCGGCACCTGGGGCCCTGATCATGTCTGATCTGACATCCGACCTACCACCCATAGACGCGACCTGAGCCAACCTGACACCCCAACATGATGTATTCCTTGGTTGGGGTTGGACCGACACGGAGGTCGGCCGGTCAGTTTGAAGCGCGGCTCTTCAGCGCGCGGAGACGGGCTGGGACTCGTGCTGCAGCGGCCCGCGCGGCACTGAAGGTCAGCGGCCGCGGCGCGACCAGTAGTAGCCGCCACCTCCGCCGAAGACGAAGACCGCGAGGACGATGAGGATGATCAGCGTGGTGTTGTTCATGGCGTTCCTTCCGGGGTGGTGATCTCCCCCGCGAAGAGCACCATTCGGGCCATCGACCCGGCGCGAGTGAGGGCGGGCGCTTGCGCAGCACCCCGTCCTCGAAGTGACCGGGCATCACCATCAAGATGAAGGGCGAACAGGCGCCGGTCCTTCATACCGGCGTCCCGTCGTCGAAGTACGCCCGGCGGTACCAATCTCCGTCCCACGCCTGCTCGAGCGAGGCCCAGCCGCGCTACCTCGGCGCGAAACCGCGCGGCGCGCTCCGGGTCGCCCCGGCGCTCAATGAGTGCGCGCCCCCGCGCCTGAGTGGTCGTGCCACCAGTGCTGCACGTCTCCTTCGATGAACTGTCGGCCCGCCGCCCGGACCAGGTGCTCGCGGAAGAGGGCCGGCGCCGCGAAGGTGAGCGCCATCACGTCCTGGAGCTGATCGCGGAACCCATCGTCGACACCTGGTCGAAGTGATCCGCTCAGTGTGAGGGAGCAGCTCCTTCATTCTGATGCCGGGCCGAGACGGCCCCTTCGGCGCCCCGCGCCCCTGCCCCGTCAGATCTGAGGACCGTGAACTCCGTGATGCCCTCGAAGAGGCGCAGGCGCGCGCCCGGACGCTTGGAGACCGAACGAAATCAGCCCCGGGAGTCCCTGCGATCGGCCGAGGCCAACGCGGCCGCCCTCGCGGCGAAGGTAACGGAGCTGGAAGCGCGACCCGCGCCAGCCGACGACGCGGCGCACGAGCCGCCCCCGGAATGGACACGACTGGAGTTGCGCCCGTACGCGCCGGGGCGCTGAGCGACTTCAACGATCGGCGACCGGAGCCTGCGTCGCGCCCGGGCACGGCAGGAAGACACCCGCCTGCGCCGTGGTGGTCACGTACACCCGCAGGTACGTCGCGTGGGTGTACACGCCGGTGACTTCGATCTTCGCGACGTCCGTCCGCAGGCACCCCAGGCCGTTCTCGAACGGCACGTCGTTCGACAACTTCGCCCTCACCGAGGCGAAGCGCTCCCCGAGGTCGAGCTTGAGGGCCTGGCGCGCCTGGTCGCGGATACCGTCGCGATCGAGGCTGGCCTTGAGCCCGAGGAGGAAGCTGCTGGTCTCGACCGTCGGCTCGAGATCGGGAATGCGCAGCTCGTTGTCGATCACCACCGGGTGACCTGCGAAGTACAGGTCGCCGTCGAGGTTCGCGTTGAGCCCCGCGGCCTTGATCGGCCCCGCGAGGTGGAGCTTCACCACCAGCTGATCGGTCTGCGAGGCGAAGACCTCGGGGTTCGCGAGGTACAGCTCGGGGAAGCTCTTGGAAAAGAAGAGCTTCCCGTCGGTGAAGGCGAGCGTCATCGCGCGCGCGAGCTCCTCGTAGCGGGCGGCGATCGGCACCACCACCGTGAACGGCCCCGAGGGCAGCGTGGCCACGTTGGCGAGCCGCGGCGGGTCGGCGGGCAGCTCGGCCGAAGCGCACGGCAGCGTGACCGAGGGCTCGACGACCAGCGCGAGATCCTTCTCGATGCCACCGGCGATCACCGTCGGCCCCGCTTCGATCGACGTCACCTTCAGCGTCGCGCACGCATCCGCCCCGCCCGCCGGGAGCACGATCGGCGACGAGAGCCGCTGGTACGCCGCCTTGATCTGCGGGCCGAGGTCCCACGAGAAGGTCTCGATGAAGTCCTCGGTCATCTTCGTGGCCGACTCCATCGCGCCGGCCATGCCCTGCGCGGTGCGCAACCGCAGATCCTTCGACTCGAGCTTCACCTTCGCGCCCTGGAGCCGCGCCTTCCAATCGCTGGTGATGATCGGCTCGCCGTTCACCGTCACCTGCACGGGAACGACCTGTTTGCCCAGCACCGGGAGATCGACCCCCAACGTCAGGTCGGTCTTCACCTCGACGCGGCCGTCGGCGAAGCGCAGCGAGAACGGGCTGCGCGACCAGGTCACCCCGCGCTGGCCGCGGAGCTCGAACGTCGCTTCCCCGCTCGAAGGGACGCGAGTGTCGAGGGCCTGCTTCAGGCCGTCAGCGGTCGCGGTGAGGTGCACCACGATCTTCGCCGGCAGCGGGTCGGCGTGGGGCGCCCCGGTGGAGGCGCCGGGGCGCGACGGGTACAGCGGCATCGAGGCACAACCAACGGCGAGCAGGATCGGGAGGCAGAGGGCGCGCATCGGGGCCGACCAAACTCCACCTCGAGCCTTCGCGCGATCACTTCAGCAGATCGACCCACGGCCTGATCGCCACCGCGCTGGTCCACCCGGCGAGCCGACGACGGCCCGGCCACAGCGCCTCGTTCCACGCCGGCGAGACCCCCCACCCCGCAAAGCGCGCACCGGAGCCCCGCCCGCGCAGCACCTCGTGCCCCTGCCCGTTCGAGCCCTCCGGCGGGAGCGCGCTCAAGTCATCGCTCCAGGAATCGCGGCAGAGTTCGACGCGGTTGCCCATCTGCGAGAGGCCGATCGCCGACAGCCGGCCGGTCGGCGCGGACGGCGGCTGCAAATCGTCAGGGCTGTCGTCGACGATCCGGCAAGCGAACTCCCACTCCGCCTCGGAAGGCGCGCGCCACTGACGGGGCACCAGGGTCCTCAGCAGCGCCCCCACCGCGACTGGGTTTACGCCGGCGATGGTCAGGCGCGCCTCGTCGAGCCCGAGCTTGCGCAACACGCCGAAGGGGAGCGGCTGATCGGCGACCAGCGCCGTCTGCACCACGACCTCGCGGGCGGGGCGCAGGTCCTTCGCCTCCTCGAGGCGCGCGACGGGAACCATCAGGTCCTCGGGCTCCTCCACCGTGACGCGCCGGAGCCGATCGAAGCGCCGATCGGACATGCCGATCACCGCCCGCCCGCCGAAGACGACGTGGAACAGCACGTTCGTCTCCTGGTGGATCAATTGCGGCAGCGGGCCCGGTTCGTGACCGACCGCGCGGGGATCGACGTAGCCCGGCGGCGTCCGCTCGAGGAGCTGATCGATCACCACCGCGCGCCCGCCCTCACTCAACGACCACCAGTCCGCCAGCGCCAGGCCCTTCATTTGACGAGCGAAACCGGACTGGGAAGGAGCGGCGGGCGGTCCTTCCCCTCGACCGCGCGCTGGAGCTCGAGCTCCTGCAGCAGCACCGACGGCGCGACGGTCGAGACCGGCACCATGCCGCTCTCCGCCCCGCAGAACCCGTTGAAGACGCCCTCGGTCTGCCCGGTGCCGAGAATGCGGTTGATCGACGAGAGCGGCGTGCCGACGATCTCCACCCCGCGCACCAGCGTCTCGGCGCCGGTGACCACGTCGACCCGGTAGACCATGCGCGGCGTGCCCTTGAAGGCCTGGTACCCGAAGCTGGTGGTGTTGGTGTTGCCGCCGGTGATGTCGCGAATGAGGAGCCCGAACGGCTTGCCCTGCCGCTTCGCCTCGGCGATCAGCTGCTTCTTGAGCTCCGCATCGCTGAAGCGCTTCTTCGACTCGACGATCAGGTTCGCCATGCGCGCCACCGGCTTGCGGTTGCCCTGCGCGCGCCCGTGGCCATTCGACTTGAGGAACCCCTGCACCGGTCGCCGCGAGAGCAGGTACGTCTTGAGCACGCCGTCCTGCACCAGCGTCACCTTCTGGGCCGCCACGCCCTCCTCGTCGAAGCGGTAGTGCCCGTTGAGCTGGGCGCCCCCGCGGACCTCCGCCGTCGGGTCATCGATCACCGTGATGAACGGCGGCAACACCTGGCGCCCGACTTGCCCGCGGAACGTCTTCCCCTCGGCGTCGTTGTCCTGGCGTTCCCCCTCGAGGCGATGGCCGACGGCCTCGTGAAAGAGCACGCCCGCCGCGTCAGGCTCGAGGATCGCCGGCCCGGTGTAGGGGTCGATGGTCGGCGCCACCCGCAGGGCCAGCAACTCGGTGACCATCACCTCGAGCTGCTTCTTCATCTCCGCGTCGCTCGGGAGCTGGGACTCCAGCGGCGCGTACCAATCGCGCGAGTTCTCCAGCAACTGACCGTCGTCGGCGCGGGTGAAGGCCTGCAGGTGCACCGCGTAGAGCGTGTCCTCGGTGACGAGCCGCGTGCCCTCAGTGGTGACGAGGTACCGAACGATCTTGTCGCCCGAGACGCGCACGTCCGAGTCGAAGAAGGCCTTCTCCTTCGCCAGGCGCGCCGAGGTCTCCCGGGCGAACACGCTCCAGCGCTCGCGGGTGAACGAGAACGGGGCCCGCGCGCCGAGCGAGACCTCGGGTGACTCCTTCGAGAACGACGGCGATCGATTCGGCTCTTCCACCACGTAGACGTCTTCGCCCTTCTTCTTCAGGTAGTTGAAGAGCGCGGCCTTGTACTTTTCGTCGGTCACCAGCCACAGCGCGGTCTTCAACGCGGTCGCCGAGTCGTCGAGCGGCGCGCCCTTCTTGGCCAGGTAGCTCGCCCCCTTCATCGAGAAGGTGAAGTCGAGTTCGTTCCCGACCGAGGAGTCGAAGGCGTAGTCGCCCACCCGCACGTCGACCGAGATCTTCCGATCGCGCGTCGTCGCGTCCTGGAAGAGCGCGCCGTAGCGGGCGACCAGCTCGCGCGAGTCGTA
>JBBRUE010000303.1:0-7891 GCA_038248085.1 Myxococcales bacterium
GATCTCGGTGGCCTCCGGGTAGGTGTTCATCGCGCTGATCAGGTCACCGCCGCCGAAGGGGTACACCACGGTGGTGGGCAGCCCGGCCGGCTTGAGCGCCTGGATGAAGGGCTGGGCCTGCTTGATCCACGTCTCCTTGTACTTGCTGGTGCGGCGGTTGAGCTCTTTGCAGTGCTCTTCGACGATCTTCGCGTCGATGCCCTCGGGGAGCGCCGAGTCGTTGCCGCACGCGACCACGCGGTAGAGCAGCTTGGCCTCCTCGGTGAAGTCGAGGGCAGGGGCAGCGGCGGGGGCAGGGGTCTGCGCGAGGAGCGCGAGGAGCGACAGGGTCAGCATGCGGGCGCGCTTAGCAGGGGCAGGGGGCAATCTCATCAACTGCGCGGCGTGCCAGAGATTCCCCGGAGTACGCTTCTGCCCCATGCGATCTCTCGTGGCGGCGTTCGTGGTGCTCGGCCTGGCGGCGGCGTTGCTGGCGCGCTCGGTGTCTGCGGGCCCTCCGATGGCGATGCCGGCGCGCGACCTCCAGGAGGCCATCGCCTCCTTCCAGAAACAGCCGGGCGCGAAGACCTCGCTGGCGTCCGCCCGCTTCCTCGCCGAGGTCTTCGGTGCCCGGACGCTCGAGGGCCAGGACCAGACCGGGCTCTTCGGCGCGGAGGCGGCGATCAGCCAGCGCTCGTGTGGCGCGCTCACGCCGGTCGAGCGCAAGGCCGCCAACGCGCTCCTCAAGGAATTCGGCGACGTGCTCCCCGTGACCCTGCGCGCCTACACCCTGGGCCAGCTGGGCAAGACGAAGGAGTCGGCAGACCTCTTCGCCACCTTCATCGACCAGCAACTGCCCGCGGGCCCCGACTGCCCCTCCGAACATCCCGCGGTAGGCGGCATGCGCACCTGGCGGATGGACCTCGCGCTCCAGTGCGTGCGGGTGATCGCGCCCGCGCGTGACGTCAGCAAGCAGGTGCGGCAGCTCGAGCGCGCGCGGAAGTGCGTGCAGACCGACAACGCCGTCGGCTGACGTAGAGTCCCTCCCCGATGCGCTCCTTCTTCGCCGCGGTCGTGGTGCTCGCGCTGTCCGTCACCTTGCTCGCCCGCTCGGTCTCCGCCGAGCCGCCGCCCGCGATGGAGTCGCGTGAGGTGAAGAAGATCATCGCGGCACTGAAGAAGAAGCCGGCGCTCAAGGGCCAGCTCGCGTCGGTGCGCTTCGACGCCGAGGTCTTCGGCGCCACCGAGCTGCAGGCCCCCGTGGGCAGCAGCCTCGAGACGCTGGGCCCCTGGGGGGAAGACGGCGCGTTGTTCGGCGCGGAGCGCTCGATCGCCGGCCTCGCGTGCGGTCCCCTCGAGACGGACAAGCTCAAGGCCGCGAGCGCGATCCTCAAAGAATACGGAGAGTCCCTTCCGCTCACGCTGCGTGCGTACACGCTGGGTCAGGAAGGAAAGAAGGCAGAGGCAGCCGACCTCTTCGCGTCCTTCATCGACCAGCAGCTGCCCGCGGGCACGTGTCCCGGTGAGCACCGGATGTACTCGGGTCGTCGCATCGGGCGGATCTCGTTTGCCCTGCAATGCCTGCAGGTGCTGATGCCGGAGCGAGATGTCTCGAAGCAGCAGAAGACGCTCCAGCGCGCCGAAGACTGCGCGAAGAACAACCACACCGTGGGTTGATCCGTCTAGAACCTCGCCCTCGTGACCGCGGATCTCGCCGACGGAGAGACGACGCAAGTGAAGGGCTCCGGCTCTTCGATCTACACGCTCAAGAACAGCGGCGGCGTCTACTCCTGCACCTGCCCCGCGTGGCGCAACCAGAGCCTCGGCATCGAGCGGCGCACCTGCAAGCACCTCCGGGCGTACCGCGGTGACGAGGCCGAGACCATGCGCCTCGGGTCCGCGCCGCTCTCGGGACGTCCGCCGAAACCGAAGAAGGTGAAGGTCCCGGGCGACACCTCCCCCGAGACGGAGGACGACGACGAGGGGCCGCCGATCCTCCTCGCGCACAAGTGGGAGAACGACGTCGACCTCACCGGCTGGTGGGTCTCGGAGAAGCTCGACGGCGTGCGCGCGTACTGGGACGGCGAGCGCTTCATCTCGCGCCTGGGCAACGAATTCTTCGCCCCGAAGTGGTTCGTCGCGAACTTCCCCAGGACGCCCCTCGACGGCGAGCTGTGGGGCGGGCGCAAGCTGTTCCAGCGCACCGTGGGCATCGTGAAGCGGCAGGACGAGTCGGAGCTGTGGAAGGAGCTCCAGTACGTCGTCTTCGACGCGCCCTCGCACGGCGGGGTGTTCGAGGAGCGCGTGTCGTTCATCGAGTCGACGCTCGGCAGCCTGAAGATCACCTGGCT
Source organism: Myxococcales bacterium (assembly GCA_038248085.1). Taxonomy (GTDB): domain Bacteria; phylum Myxococcota; class Myxococcia; order Myxococcales; family Myxococcaceae; genus Archangium_A. Next base: position 2,331 of record JBBRUE010000303.1, read on the forward strand.
CAAGGCCCATGCGCACCTGCGGTGTGAGGGCACGGAGCACCTGCGCCGCGAGCTCGCCCGGGTGGAGGGGCTCGGCGGCGAGGGCCTGATGGTGCGGCAGCCGCGGTCCCGCTACGAGTCCGGCCGCTCGAACACGCTGCTCAAGGTGAAGAGCTTCCACGACACCGAGGCGCGCGTACTGGGTCACGTGCCCGGGCTCGGTCGTCACAAGGGACGGCTGGGGGCGTTGCTGGTCGAGCTGCCCGACGGCACGCAGTTCAACGTCGGCACCGGCTTCAGCGACGTCGAGCGCGAGAGCCCGCCGGCGCTCGGGTCGATCATCACCTTCCGCTACCAGGAGCTGTCCAACAGCGGCACGCCGCGGTTCCCCAGCTACATCGGCGAGCGCATCGACGGACGGTTCCACAGCACCTCGACGCCTGGCGCCAACGTGCGTCGCGTCGAGGCGATCCACGCTTCGACTTCTGTTCCTGTCGCACCGCAGCCCGCAGCGCCTGCAGTTCCCCTGACTCCGAAAAGAGGCCCCATGCCGACCCGCCGCTTCGAAATGACCGATGGTGACACGCGCTACTTCTGGGAAGTCGAGACCACCGGTTCGAAGCAGAAGGTCCGCTTCGGCACCTTCGAAGACAAGGAGAAGGTCTTCGAGGACGACGACGAGGCGCGCGCGAACAGCGAGAAGAAGATCGCCGAGAAGCTGGGGAAGGGGTTCAGCGAGGTCGGCGGTGCGGGTGGCGCGGCGGCTGCGAAGAAGAAGAGCCCGTTCGACGACGAGGACGACGACGCTCCGGCGGCCGCGGCGCCCGTGAAGAAGCCGGCCCCGGCGGCAGCACCCGCGGCCGCGAGCTCCGGCAAGTCGTCGAAGTCCAGCGAGGCCGGGGCGCGGTACTTCGAGTTCGTCGAGGGCAGCTCGGCGAAGTTCTGGGAGATCCGCGTCGAGGGCAGCACTTTCTTCACCCGCTACGGGAAGATCGGCACCGACGGCCAGACGACGCAGAAGGACTACGACAGCGACGACAAGGCCCAGGCCGAGGCGGCCAAGCTGGTCGCCGAGAAGACGAAGAAGGGCTACGCCGAGAAGTGAGCTCGTCTTCCATGCGGTCGAGGTCGTCGAGCACTTCGACCTCGCCCGGCTACGCGCGTTGATTCATCTGGTGATCCGCCGACGCGGTGACCTAGCGTCCGCCCGCTTTTGAACGGAGGGGTTCATGGCTGATCGTCCCGACATCACGCTCGAGGATCTGAAGACGCTGGCAAAGGGCCAGGCGCCGGATCTCGCGCAGGCCATCATTCAGTTCGCGGCCCAGCCGCAGCCCGAACCCGAGACCATGCCCGAGGGCGCGATGACGCCCGACGCCTTCGAGCAGATGCTCCGCGAGGCGCAGCGCGAGTACCGCGAGGCCGAGCGCCGCATGAAGGTGGCCCTGCTCTGGCGCCGCTACCTCACCCAGCCCGAGCCGCCCCCTGCTGGCCGCTACCTCCTCGCCGACCTGCTGCTCGAGCTGTACCTCGGGGGCGGCGAGCCCACCCGCGCTGCGCTCCTCGAGGTGGCGAAGCTGGCCCCGCTCGACCGAGGGCTGTGGGGCGGGCTCAAGCGCATCTACAAGCTCGCCGAGGAGCGGCAGGACGCCCTCTTCTTCGGCGCCATTCTCGGCCGTCTCGAGAGTAGCGCCGGCGGCACCCAGGCGGTCACCCGCGGCACCATCGTCTACCTGCAGCGGCGCGGCTGGCGGTACCTGCGCAACCTCGCCCGAGCGGTGCCCGAGCTGTACCCGGTGTTCGCCAGCGCCACGCTCAGCCAGCTCGCCCCCGGCGCCGCGCTGTGGAGCGGAGTCGCCTGCAGCCGCATCATCCATGCGCGCGAAGACTTCTTCGAGAACGCGTGGAAGCTCAACCCCGACCCGTTGATGGTGCTGCTCGAGACCGCGCAGCAGAATGACGTCGCGAAGTTCGCCATCGACAAGCTCAAGAAGCACTTCCCCGCGCAGCTGCGGCAGACCAACGTCGCGTGGCTCTCGCGCCTCGCGCAGCGGCCGATCGCCGCGGTGCACGAGCTGCTGGTCGACATCCTCCAGAACAACCCCGAGCTGCACCCCGCGAAGCTCGAGGGCTTGGGGCTCAAGAACGCGGTGCTCTCGCTGCTGCTCTCGCCGTCCGCGGCGGTGCGCAAGTACGCCGTCGAGTACGCGCGCGCCCACGCTACCGACCTGCCGCCCGCCGCGCTGGTGGAGTACGCGCTCACCGGCGAGGCCGAGACCCGCGCCTGGGCCATCTCGGTGCTCGAGTCGCTCAAGGCGAAGGCCATCGGGCTCGACCTGCTCTCCCGGCTCCTCTCGTCGCAGGGCACCTCGGCCTGGGCCGCGACCCGCCTCGAGGCGCAATTCGATCGCGCCGAGCTGACCGACGCGTTCTTCATCGAGCAGGTGTACGGCGCCGGCCCGGCGCGTGACTGGGCGCGCAAGTACCTCTCGGAGCGGGTGAAGCAGAGCGAGCCGCTCGCCGCGTTCCTCAAGGCGCTCTACGCCGATCCGCGCCGGCAGGACGCCGCGCAGCACCCCAACCTGGTCCGCTTCACGCGGCAGTTGCTCTCGCTCGTCACGCCCGAGCACCTCGGCGCCCCGTGGCTGATGTCGCTGTTGAGCGAGCCGGCCTTCCGCGCCATGGCCGACGAGCAGCTGCGCCGCGCCAGGTCGTTGCCCGGTCTCGACGTCGAGGCAGTGAAGGGCCTGGTGTTCGATCGTTCGGTGCGCGAGCTGGCGCTCCACCTGCTGTCGACCCACGCCAGCTTCAAGAGCATCGGGCTGCCGTGGTTGCTGGCCCTCGCGCGCCGCACCGACCCGACGCTGTCGTCGTTCGCCACCCGCATGCTGCTCGGCCAGGTCGACCCGAAGGACTTCGGGGACGGCGACGTCGAGCGCGGGGTGAAGCGGTTGTTCGAGCTGGCCACCGGCCCTAAGGAGCCCGACCCGGTTCGGCTCTTCGCCCAGACCTACCTGCGCTGCCACCACCCGGTGGTCGGCCCGCAGCAGCCCGAGGCCATCGCCCATGCCATCACCCCGAAGCTGACGCTCGCGCAGTACGTGCCGGCGCCCTTCTGGAAGGCGCTCCTCGATGTCCGCGCCGACGTGCGCCGCTTCGCGGTGGTGATCACCCGGGCCGAGCTGCGCCGCTGGGGCTACCACCTGCGGGTGTACGAGCTCGCCGACAGCGAGCACAAGGAAGTGCGCAACCTCTGCCTCAACGCGCTGGAGAACGCCGGCGCGCCCGCGGCTGACCTGGCGTGCACCCTCACCGTCGAAGAGATCGATCCCGCCCAGGTGTTCCGGCTCACCGAGAGCCGCATCCGCCAGAGCCGCGAGGTCGCGATGGAGCTGATCGCGAAACACTACGGCCGCCTCGGCGGGCCCGAGCGCCTCGCGTGGCTGATGGAGAGCGCCGATCGCAGCGTGCGCACCATGGCCGTGCGCATGCTGTGGGAACGCCACCGCCCGGCGACGTTGCCCGAGGGGTGGAAGCCGAAGGGCCCGGCGAAGATGCCGGAACAGGCGGGCCGCTTCGCCAACGTGCAGGTGCTCCAGGACTTCCTGCGCACGCTGCTCTTCGGCCTGCCCCCGGGCCGCTCACCCGAAGCACGTGAAGGCGAGCTGCCCCGCCGCTCGTCGGGAGCGCAGGCCGCCAAGCGCCGCGCGATCGACGCCGCCCGGGCGCTCGCGGTGGAAGACGAGGGTTTCGCGCGGGCCATCTCGCCGCTCTTCCTCGAGTTCTCCGGCAGCATCGCGCGTGGCGAGTGGCAGGCGTGCCTCGCGGCGCTCGCCACCGTCAAAGTCGCTCACCCCCACCTCGACGTCGGCTTGAACCTCAAGGCCTGACCGGAAAGGGCGCACTCTCATGACCACGTACACGATTGAACACCTCGAGCAGGTGCGCGCCCTGGCCGCGAGCGGCCGTATTCTCGCCATCGGTGGCACCCGGCTCGAAGCCGCGTCGCGGGTCACCCTCTTCGATGCTGGCACGCGCAAGGTCACCCACCAGCTCGACCTGCCCACGCACACCGCGGCGCTCGCCTTCCTCGGCAAGCAGCTGGTGGTCGGCGGCACCGACGGCAAACTCCACCGCTTCGACTTCGCGACGGGGACCGCGGCCGGCGCGGTCGACGCGCACCTCGGCGGGGTCACCGCGCTCGCGGTCTCGGGGACGCTGCTCGCCAGCACCGGCCTCGACGGGAAGGTGACGGTCTGGGACGGCGCTACGAAGAAGTTCGAGTTCCACGCGCCGGGCCGCCAGCGCGCCGTCGCGCTCGACGCGCCCAACCACCGCGTCGCGGCCGCCGGTGATGACGGCGTGGTGCGGGTGTTCACCTTCGGCGCCAAGACGCCGCGCGAGATGGAAGGCCACCGCGGGGCGGTGACGGCGCTCGCCTTCACCCCGCGGGATCAACGCCTCGCCTCCACCGGCGACGATGGCACCGTTCGCTTCTGGTACCTCGAGGGGGCGGTGGAGTGCGAAGTGCGCGGCGAAGGCGACACCGGCCACGCGGGCGGCGCCACGGCGTTCGCCTTCCTCCCGTCTCCCAAGGACGACGCGAAGGACACCAGCGACCGGCTGGTCTCGACCGGGCACGACGCGAAGGTCCGCACCTTCCGCCTCGACGACAAGAAGCGCAGCAAGACCTTCGACGGCGAGGGGCTTCAGCGCGCGCTGGCGCTCGTGGAGAGCGATCCGCGCAAGTCGTTGGTGGAGATCGTCGTCGGTGGTGACGGCCGCAAGCTGACCTTCCTTCCCGTCGGGCTCGAGGGGCAGCTCCCCGACTCGACCGACGTGGGCCTCGATGGCTTCGCGCACTACGCCAACCAGCTCAAGTCCGCGCAGCGCCCGGCGAAGGAGCAGCTGGCGAAGCTGCTCCCGCAGATCCTCGAGGCGGAGGTGGTGCCGCTGCTCGAGGCCCTCGCGGCCGATCGCGAGACCTCGGTGCGGCTCGCCCTGGCGAACAAGCTGCAGAACCCCGTGCGCAAGGACGCGCGTGGGCTGCTGCGCACGCTGGTGAAGGACAAGGACGCCGCCGTCGCCAACGCCGCGCTCGTGGCCCTCGCGGCGACCGAAGACCAGCCCTTCCTCGCGTACCGCGAAGGTCTGCGCGCCAGCGTCAACACGGTTCGGATTTCCGCGCTCAAGGCGCTGGCCCCGCTGTACCCGGCGGTGCCGCTGGTGCCCGCCCTCGCCGCTGGCGCGCTGAAGGACTCGGACCCCGCGGTGCGCCTCGCCGCGCTCGATGCGCTGCAGGCCATCTTCCCCGAGGGGGTCGAGGCGCTCGTCACCGGCTTCGAGAAGGGGAGCGCCGACGTGCGCGCCGAGGTGCTGGTGCGCGCGCTGTTTGGCGGCACGCTCTCGCAGCTGCAGTCGATCTCCGGGCGCGCGCTCGACGACGAGAACGTCGTGGTGCGCCAGGTGGCCTTCGTGGTGCGCGTCCTCGAGCGCCCGACGCTGGGGGTGTTGCTCGAGAAGATGCTCGAGTTGCCCGAGGTGCTGCGCCGCGCCAACGGAGGCAAGGAGCCCAACGCCGA
>JBBRUE010000304.1:0-7864 GCA_038248085.1 Myxococcales bacterium
ACGGTCGCGTCGGGCAGCGCCGGCGTGGCGATGGTGAGCGCCTGCGACACCACCTCGGTGCGCGTCCCCGCCAGCCCGTTGTCGGTCTCGTCGGCCTCGTCAACCAGCTCGTCGGGGTCGAGCAGCACGCCGACGAAGTACTGCGCCGCCGAGAGCGTCTGCGGCATCCGCAGCACCTCGATCGCCGAGTCGCGCTGGCCCACCGCGAGCGAGACGGTGCCGTCAGCCACTTCTCCCCCCGGGGTCACCCGGAGCAGCGGCTGATCGTCGGTGGTGATGATGGTGTTCGCCGAGAGGTAGTAGCGGTACGTCGCGTTGGTCGCGCCGCGGTTGCCGAGGTTGGTCAGCGTGCGCGAGATGACGATCAGTTCCCCGGCGCCGGCACGCGCAGGCGTCTGGAGCTCGACCGGGAGCAGGTTGGGCGCCGGGTTCCGCAGCACCACCGGCGACGACTTCTCGAAGTTGTTGGCGGGGTTCGTCTCGGTGGAGCCCACCGCCGTCGCCGCGCCGAAGAAGAAGTAGGGCTGCACCGCCAGCAGCTGCCCCTGCGCGTTGGTGGTGGGGACCAGCGCGCTCGCCAGCGGCACCCAGCGACTCTCCCCCGGAGCGAACGGCTGCGCGGCCACCGTGCCGACCAGCTTGTCCGTCACCGCGTTGAGCGACTCGTTGTCCGAGAGGAAGAAGGACACCACGACGTTGGAGGCGGTCGCGCCGCCGATGTTGGCCACGAAGGCCTCGAAGCGCGCGGCCTCCCCGAAGAACACGCTGGAGACCGGGTCGAACGGAGCCTGGGCACGCAACACGCGCACCGCGGTCACGGTGAGATCCGCCTGGCGGACCTGCATCTGGGTCGCCGAGGCGACGACGTTGTTGAGTTCGCTGCGCTCGGTGATGACGCCGGCGTCGGGCCCGTCGTCGAGCTGCATCAGCACGTAGTAGTCGTCGGCCGGGGTCGCCCCCGAGAACGTGAAGGTCAGCGTCTGCTGCACCTGCTGCCCGCCGAGGATGCTCAGCGTCTGCGCCGAGAGCAGCCGATCGTCGACCGAGAGGAGCGCGTCGACCGAGGCGAAGAGCTTCACCGCGACGGTGCCGGCGGGCTCGAAGCCCTGGTTGCTGAACTGCACCGCGACGTTCACCGGGTCACCGGGGCCGGCCACCGGGGGCGGGAGCACCGACTCGGCGATGAGATCGACGCCCGCGGCGTAGGGCACGCTGGAGGCGACCAGGTTGTTGAAGACGTTCGTCTCGCCGCCATCGGGGAGCGGCGGGATCGCGGCCAGCACGTACCACGAGCCGGCGTCGGGCCTCGGCACGGTCCCGGTCGCGGCGCTCGACGTCACGGCCAGCGCGCCCAGCGACAGCGGCCCCGGCGGGTCAGGCGTCAGCAGCAGGTCGGCGCCGTCCACCAGCGTGTCTTCCGAGAGGTACAGGCTGTAGCCAAACGGGCCGCTGGGCAGCGTGCCGAAGTTCCGCAGCGTGAAGGTGGTGGAGATCGAGAGATCGCCCCCGTCCTGGCTCATGCCGTCCACGCGCAGGTTCAACGCCTGGAGATCGACGCCCGGCGGCGGCCCGAAGCGGATGTACGAGATCGGCGTGCCGGTGCCCGCCGGATCGAAGCTCATCAGCGAGCAATCCAACGTGCAGTTCGTCAGCCCGCGCGTGCCTGCAGTGCCAGTCGCGCTCTCGATGCCGACGGTGGCAGTGATCGACGTGGCGCCCGAGCCCGTCATCGCGCCGTAGAAGAACTCGATGACGCCGTTGGCCCACAAGCGCACCTGGAAGTTCAGGGTGAAGCTGCCGAACGCACGGTTCCAGTCTTTGAACTCGACCGCCAGGCCCTGCCCGTTGGGGCCGCTGACGGCCTGCGTCTGCAGCGCGCTCGTCGAGGCGGTGCCCACCAGGTCGTCCCACAACGGGGCGATGAGGGCGTTGGGTTCCGCGCCGCTGGGGATCGCGACGTTGCCCGGAAAGTCGGAGGCGGTGTTGGCGCCCGTCGAGGGCTCGAGGAAGAGCACCCCGTTCGCCGTCACCGTCAGCTGCGAATAGATCCGGTTGTAGAAGGGGAAGCTGAAGCCGATGGCGATCGTCGCGCGGCCGCGATCTTTCGGGTTGTTGGTGCCCGCCGCCGCGAGCGGCACCGGGATCGCGTTGGTGAGCGCCGGGTACGGCACGCCGGCCTGCGGGGTCGCCTGGTACTGCGCCCACGCCGACCCGGGGGGCAGGGTCAGCACGGCCAGCATGAGCATGCGGAACATCGTCATCGTGGTGACTTCCCGTCGGCGGAGCGCGTCCGTAGGCCACGGGCGAGCGGCCTGCGCTTATAGCGGACCTCCCCTGCGCTCACAGTGGAGTAAAGGAGCCCCATGGTTTCAGTGCTGCTGCTGTCCCTTTCGCTGGCAGGTGCACCGCCAACAAAGTCACACGCGACCGAGGTGCTGCGCACGCATTGCCTCCTCTGGGCGGCCGACCCGACCAACCCCTGGGCCCTCGCGCACGGCATCAAGACGCTGGGCCCGAACTTCCTTGCAAGCGACGGGCGCAAAGCAGCTGACGTGATCATCCACGACTTCCTGCTCCGCAATCAGCTGCCCGACGGGGGCGTGGGGCCCGGGGCGCCCTTCGGCTACCTCCGCTACGCCGCCGACGGCACGCCGATCGAGCCGCACACCAACCTCAACACCAAGGCCCTGGTGGCCGACGTCCACTTACCCTTGACGACGAAGTTCAAGACGTCCTTCGGCGAGGTCACGCTCAAGCAGCTCGTCGAGTCGGCGAAGGCCGGCTTCCATCACACGCCCAGCTCGCCGGACTACTGGCGCGACGTGGGCTGGACGCTCGGCGTCTTCGCCGCCACCGAGAAGCCGGGCACGAAGTGGAAGGCCGCTGACGGCACGGAGATCGATCTCGATCGCGTGTTCGACGACGCGCTCACCGAGCTCGAAGCAGAGACCGCCGATCTCAAGGCGGGCATGGCGAAGCACCTCCCGCAGGTGCCCAAACGAAAGCAGGGCGTGTACGCGCACTCGTGCGGCGGGCTCCACTTCGTGCAGGGCGTGTTGGGCTGGGCGCGCCACCCGTCGGTGAAGAAGAAGTGGGGCACGCGCCTCGACGACCAGGTGGCGATTCACTTCTACCGGCTCGAGTCGGAGCGGCTCCAGTACGAAGCCGCGTACCAGCAGGCGTTGAGCTCGATGCCGCAGTTCCGGCTCCCGGTGCTGGTGCAGATGGTGAAGTTCTACGGCCACTGGCTCGAGACGGCGGCGCACTTCCGCGACGACTTCGGGTGGAAGCCCACCGCGGCGCAGAAGCAGGATCTCAACCGCGCCAAGGCCTACCTCGACATCGCGGTCACCGCGCTCGAAGAGAGCCGGGACTTCGAGCACATGCTTCAGTTCAAGCAGACGCAGAAACAGGTCTACCTCGACCTGATTGGTGACTCGTGCCACGCCGCCCACGGCCTGGAGGCCTTCCCGTGAAACAGCTCATCGCCGCCGTCTGTACCTTCGCCGCCGCGCTCGCCCTCTCTGGCTGTCAGAAGGAGGGGTGCCTCAACGGCGAAGCGAACTGCCGCGTGCCTCCGCCCTGCCCTCGCGTCACCTTCGCGTGCGACGCCGCGCTCGCCGATCAGCTCTCGATCGCCCGCATCGACTCGGTCAGCCAGCGCCCCGGTGGGTGGAACGGCCTGGGGACGATCGGCGACATCAAGTTGTCGAACGGCTTCGTCGACGTGGTGATCGCCAACGTCGGCAACCAGAACTTCCTCGACCCCAACGGGGGCTCGGTGCTCGACCTCGCGCCGAAGGGCCAGGCGAAGGACACCCTCAACAACCTCTTCCAGGTGGTGGGCGTGCTCCCGCGCGACGCGGCGTTCTACACGTCGATCGAGATCATCGACGAGCGCCCCGCGCGCCAGGCCGTGGCGGTGCAGGTCAAGGGCACGCTCGACGGCGTCCCCTCGGTGCCGATCGTCACCCGCTACGAGCTGACGCCCTGCGACCGCGGCCTGCGCGCCCGCACCGAGATGGTCAACGGCTCGACCAACACCCAGACCTGGGGCCTCGTCGACGCGTATTACTGGTCGGGCCGGGAGTCGTTGCCCTTCGCGCCCGGGCCGGGCTCCGGCTTCGTGCACCCGTCCTTCGGGCTGACGACGATCAACGGGGTGTACCGGTTGTTCCCGTACATGGCGGCGTCGGGTCACTCGAGCGACGATCACATCTCGTCGTTCTCCACGACGAGCTGCACCGAGGCGAACCTCGAGGGCTTCCAGAGCGACCAGATCTCCGCGGGCGGCCTCAAGCGGCAGATCGTGCCTCCGCGTGGGTCGCTGGTCTTCGAGCGCTTCTTCGCCGTGGCTGACTCGAAGGACGTCGGCGCCGCGATCGATCTCGCGCTCGAGGTGCGCAAGCAGGTGCTCGGCGAGCAGTATGTGACGTTGAGCGGCACGGTGGAGCGCATGGGCGGCGGGACGTTCGACGCTGAGCGCAAAGCCAGCGTCCTCGTGAGCGAGGGCACGCTCACCACCGACCTCGCGAAGCGGGTTCCCTGGACGCAGGTCGTCCCCGGGGCCGATGGCTCGTTTTCGGTGCGGGTGCCGACGAACAAGAACTGGGTCGTCGAAGCGCACGCCTTCGGCCGCAAGCAGGTCGAGCGCGAGTACACCAACGTCTCGGCCGACCAGCACCTGGGGAGCTTCGTGCTGCCCGCGACCGGCGCCCTGTCGTTCCGCGTCGAGGAAAAAGCGACGATGGCGCCGCTCGACGCGGAGCTCTTCCTCGTGCCTGCCAATGACGATGACGTACCCAGCTTCACCGGCACGCTGCACGGTCGCTTCACCAGCTGCGCGCCGTGGCTCGGGTCTCCGGCGGGCGCATCCCCGGCCTGCAACCGCGTGCTGGTGCACGACGGCGCCGCGACCGCCGAGGTCCCGGTGGGCCGCTTCGACATCTACGCCTTCCACGGACCCTTCTGGTCGCTCGCGCGGCAAACGGTGGACATCACCGGCGGCCCGCAGACGGTCGCCTTCGGGCTGACGAAGCTCGTCGGCCTCAAGCCGGCGGGCGTGCTCTCGGCCGATCTCCACGTGCACGGCGCCGCCAGCTTCGACAGCTCGATCCCCGACTTCGATCGCGTGCTCTCGTTCTCTGCTTCCGACCTCGACGTGGTGGTGGGCACCGATCACGACGTGGTCCACGACTACGCGGAGATCGCCCGCACCCTCGGGCTGGAGAACCGCATGAGTACGGTCGTCGGCGTCGAGACCACCGGCCACATTCCCTTCCTCATGGTGCCGGGCTACGGCTTCCCGCTGGTCATCGGGCACTACAACATGTGGCCCCTGCGCTTCGACCCGTCATTGCCGCGCAACGGCGGGCCCTTCGACGAGCGCGTCGAGCCCGGCGAGCTGTTCGAGCGCACCAGGCCGCTGTTCACCGGGGAGCCGCTGATCGAACTCAACCACCCCTGGGCCGACCCGGAGTTCGGGCGCGATCTCGGCTTCCCCCGCGCCATCCTGATGGACCTCCGCAAGGACCTGCCCAGCGGCGACGACGGCACCCGCATGGGCGTCTTCGTGCGCACGCCGGCCGGGGCGAGCTTCGCCAACGACGGCCACCACGCGCAGGAAGTGATGAACGGCTCGGAGAACGGCCTGTTCCTTCAGTACCGGAAGTTCTGGCACTACACGTTGAGCCAGGGGCGGAGGAGCACCGGCACGGCCAACTCCGACTCGCACTCGCTGACCGACAACACCGTGGGCCTGCCGCAGAACCTCGTCTACGCCGCCACCACTGCCGGCCCGGCCTTCGACATCGGCGTCTTCAACCGCGCGCTCAAGGACGGCCGCTCGATGGGCACCAACGGGCCGATCATCGAGGCGACGCTCGAAGACGGGGCGACCTCGCAGCCGTTCTCGATGCAGGTGATCAAGCCGTCGGCCAACGCGATGATCTCGGTGCGCGTGTCGTCGGCGCCGTGGGTGCCGGTCGAAGAGGTGCGCTTCATCGTCAACGGAGAGGTGAAGAAGGTGGTGACCGGGCTCCCCGCCGACGTGGATCCATTCGCCGAGAGCGGCCCCTTCGTCGACTCCGTCCAGCGCGTGAAGCTCAGCGACCTGACGGCGGGGATCACCGGTGACGCGTGGTTGGTGATCGAGGCGGGTCGTTCGCTGGTGCTCTCGGGCGATCTCGGCGGCGGGCTCGACGGAGCACCGGACGGCGTGCCCGACACCACGGACAACGACGGCAACGGCGTGGTCGACCTGGCCGACGTGAAGGCGGGCTCGAAGACAGGCCCGCTCTCCGATCCCCCGAAGCCGAAGCGCGGCGAACAGGGCTACGAATACCACGCGATCACCAACGGGTTCCCGCAGGCCTTCACCAACCCGTTCCTCCTCGATCTCGATGGCGATGGCCTCTTCACCGCGCCGGGCGTGAAGGGAGGCAAGTGATGCGTACGCTCATGCTCTGCGTGGTGCTGTCTGCTTCCGTGGTTCTCGCGCAGGAGGCGACGGTGATGGCTGAACCCAGTGACTGCGCCAACTGGCGTGCGAAGGGGCTCGGCGAGGGCCCGGTCGCGCTCGGCTACGCGGAGGCGGACGTCGCCACCGGCCGTCGGGCCTGCCCCCGCACCGAGATCGGCATCGGCGGGCGCTTCGGCGCGATCATCGACACGCCCGACTTCTACGGCGTGCTCTCGGTCAACGGCGTGGTGTTCGGCTCGTACGCCCTGCGCGACACGACGGAGCTCTTCGCCACCCTCGAAGCCATCACCTACAACTTCGCGCAGAACGCGGTGCTGACCTCGACGCAGCTCACCCTTGGCAACATGACCGCCGGCGCGACGCAGGTGCTGATTCGCGATCGATCGTTCGTCGGCTCGGTGACCGCGCGCGTGTTGCTCCCGACGTCGTTCGAGATCCCCGGTGCGAGGTTGCTCGGGGGCGAGCTCGGCGCGTCCGCGTCGTGGCGCCCGAAGCCGTGGCTCGAAGTGCACGGCTACCTCGGCGGCGATCTCTCGGGAGCGATCGGTCGCGGGCCCGGACTGGTGCGCGGGGGCGCCGTGCTGCTGGCCGGGGCGCAGCTCTCGCCCTTCGACTGGGGCGCGCTGGTCATCGACGTCTCGGGACGGTTGGGGGCGCTGACGTACGTCGCGCCCACCGTCGGCCTGCGGTTCAAGATCTCGAACCTCGGCATCGAGCTCGGCGCCACGCTCCCGATCGCCGGCACCGATCGACACGACTTCCTCTTCGGCGGACGCGTCGGCTGGCGCTTCGACTGAACTCGTTCGCGGTGCTGCGCTGGGGTCTCCTCGGAGTGCTGACGGTGCTCGGGTGCGAAGCCCCGGCGCCCCGCCCCATCGACGTCTACGTCTGGAACCGCAGCTGGACCCCAGCCGTCCGTGACGCGGTGACGCACCACCCGGGCGAACTTCGCGCGCTTCGGGTGCTCGTGGGTGAAACGGGCCCCCGCGCCGCGTGGATTCCCGTCGACGTGGCTGCGCTCGGGAACACGCCCGTCGTTCCTGTCCTTCGAATCGGGGGTGCGCTCCCCGACGACGGGACCTGGCGAGACTTCCTCGCGCGCGTCGAGGCGTTGCAGCGGGCGGGCGTCGCGATCGCCCAGGTCGAGGTCGACCACGACGCGCCGCTCGACGGACTCGCCGGGTACGTCGCCTGGCTCGAAGCGACGAGGCCTTCGCTTCGAACGCTCCGCCGCTCGGTGACCGCGCTCCCCGCGTGGACCGATGCGCCCGCGGCTCGCGACCTGGGCCTGCGCGTCGACGAGGTCGTGCTCCAGGTGCACACCGTCCGCGCACCAGTGCTCTTCGAGGTGACCCAAGCCATCCGCGCGGCGCGAGCAGGCCC
>JBBRUE010000305.1:0-7863 GCA_038248085.1 Myxococcales bacterium
ACCAGCAGCAGCGGCGCGATGGAAGGGGAGAGCACCGCCACGACCGCCGGCACCAGGCTCAGCGCGGCGATCCACAGCGCCCGCGTGGTCGGCACCGGCCGGCCCATGTCAGCGGGGGACCTGCACCTGCTCGAGCAACCGCGCGATGACCTGATCGACGGTCACGCCTTCCACTTCGGCCTCGGCCTTCACCATCAACCGGTGGTTGAGCACCGACGGTGCCACGGCTTTCACCTCGTCAGGCGTGACGAAATCGCGCTGGAGCAGGGCCGCCCGCGCCTTCGCCGCCGCCAGCAACGACTGGCCGGATCGCGGAGAGGCACCGAGCTTGAGCCGCGGCTCGTCGCGCGTCGCCCGCACCAGCTTGAGCACGTACTCGATGATGCTCGGATCACACTTCACCGCCGCGGCCTGGGCCTGCAGCGCGGTCAGCTCCTCCGCCGTCACCGCGCGGGTCACGACGGCTGGCTTGCCGGCACGGGCATGCGTGCGGCTGAGCATCTCGCGCTCCGCCGATTCATCGGGGTACCCGACGCGCACCCGCATCATGAAGCGATCGAGCTGCGCCTCGGGGAGCGGGTAGGTGCCCTCGAGCTCCAGCGGGTTCTGGGTCGCCACCACGAAGAACCACGGCGCCAGCGGGTGCGAGACGCCGTCGATGGTGACCTGCCGCTCCTCCATCGCCTCGAGCAGCGCCGCCTGCGTCTTCGGGGGCGTGCGGTTGATCTCGTCGGCGACCAGCACCTCGGTGAACACCGGGCCCTTCACCAACTGAAAGCTCGCGTCCTGCGGGCGGAACACGCTGGTGCCCACCACGTCGGTCGGCATGAGATCGGGGGTGAACTGAATGCGCGAGAACGCCAGCCCGAGCGCGTTGGCCATGGTGCGCGCGGTGAGCGTCTTCGCCACACCGGGCACGCCTTCCAGCAACACGTGGCCGCGCGCGAGGAAGGTGGTCATCAAGTCGGCGATCACCCGCGACTGGCCCAGCACCACCCCACTGAGCGCCTGCTCCAACCGTTCGAGCGGCGTCGACATCAGCGGCCCACGTCGCGCAGTCCGAAGATCGTCCCGACGATCGACACGATGCCTGCCAGCAGGGCGAGGATCAGCCCGAAGCTCGGCTTGCTGACCCACACCTCGAAGTTCCCGATCGAGCTCTGGGCGATGGTCGGGTCCCACGCGAGCTTCATGTAGACGAGGCACCAGACGCCGGCGAAGCCCACGCAGCCGAGCTGCGCGATCCACGGGAGCAGCGGGTTCAGGGTGGGGCTCGTCTTCCGGGTGCGCACCACGATGCCGGTGATCGCCATGATCGACAGCAGGGTCACCAGGATGCCCGACGAAAAGACGCCCAGGACGTCCCCCTCGGCCACCGTCTCCCGCCAGGGGAAGAAGGTGGCGATCAGCATCAGCGAAGTGCCGAAGAGCGCCAGCTTGTCCGCGAACGAGAGCTCGAAGAGGTACTTCTTCGTGTGCGCCATTGCGTCGTTGGGGTCGAGCTGCCGGTCGACCTCGAACTTCGCCTTCTCGGGGGCGGCGTTTTCCTTCCAGTCGGCCTCCGAGATCTGCGAGCGCCAGTCATTCTTGTTCGACGGCGGAGGGGTCTCACGCTTCGGGGCCGGCTTCGTGCCGGGGGGACGCTTCTTCGGGGCCCCGGGCTTCGCCGCGACCTTCTTCACGCCGGGCCTGGTGCCGGGGCGCGGGGCAGGGCGGCGCGGAGGTGGCGCCGCGTCTTCTTCGGGAGGCGAGGCGTCGAGCAGCGACGGGTCGAGCACCGCGTCGCAGTGGGGGCAGACGGCGGCGTCATCAGCCACGTCGTTGTTGCAGGAGGGGCACCTCATCGGCGGCCCGACTGTAGACGGTCGCAACCGGTTTGCACTCGACAAGCTGGTGCAGGGTTCCTACGACGCCCGCCATGCGTCACCTCCTGCTCTCGTCGCTCGTGTTCGTCTCCGGTTGTGCCACCTGGACGTCCGATACCCGGTCCACCGCCAACACCTCCTCCTCCACGAACCGGAACACCAACGCGCAGGGCCGCCCGCTCAACGCCGCGCCCGCCCAGCGCAGCGACCTCCAGGCCATCGCCGACCTCGAAGACCGCCGCTCGCTGGGTGACGGCCGCCTGATGCAAACCGCGATCTCCGACCGGGAGGCGCTCGTTCGCCGCCGCGCTTTCCTCGCCCTGGGCCGTATCCAGGATCCCAACACCGCGGGCGCGATGGTCGAGGGCCTCTCTGACGTGGACCCCGGCGTCCGCGGGGAGGCCGCGTTCGCCATCGGGCTGCTCGGCTTGTCGTGGGCGCCCCTCGCCGACGACGTGAAGGCACGGCTCACCAACGGCCTGCTCGAGAAGGAGCTCTCCGAGCCCGACGGCACGGTCAAGCTCGCGCTCCTCGAGGCGATGGGCCGCGTGGCCACTCCGCCGCTGGTCGAGCGCCTGGCCGACCGGCTCAGCGTGCCCGGTGACGTGCAGTCTCGCGCGGCGCTCTCGCTCGGCGTGGCCGCCCGCACCAAGGTGCCGATGCCCGTCCGCGCCTACGCCGCCCTCGCGCTGCTGCTCAAGAAGGAGAACGCGGTCGGCGCCCGCTACGGCGGCGCCTACGCGCTGCTGCAGACCAAGAACGCGCTCGCCCGGCCGTACCTGATGATCGGCACCAACGACGACTCCTCCGACGTGCGCGCGCTGTGCGCCAAGGGCCTGGGCGACACCGGCACCGACGTCGACGCCGTGACCCTCAAGCGGCTGCTCGACGACCCGGACTACCGCGTGGCCGTCGAGGCGACGCGCTCGCTCGCGAAGCTCGCCGGCAAGTGCAAGACCGCGGCGTGCCCGGCCATCGGCGCGCTCGCTGACCTCTCCTTCCGCATCGAGCGCCTCGTGCGCGGGGACACCGCAGGTGGTGGCCAGCCGCTCCTCGCGCTCGCCCAGCAGGGACTCCCCGCGTCGGGCAAGTCGCTGCTCCAGTCGCTGCGCAGCCAGCTCGCCGCCGCGAAGACTGCGCCCGATCAGCGCACCAAGCTCGACGCCGCGAACCTCGACTGCCGCCTCGCCGCCGCGATGGATCGCATCGGCGGCTCGATCTCCGAGGTGATGGGCTGTGGCCACGGGCTCGTCGAGGAGTCGCGCCGGCTCCAGCTCGGGCTCCAGGCCCTTCAGGAGGCCGCGAAGGCGGGCACGGTCGACGGGGTAAAGCTGACCGCCGAGATCGGCTCTTTCGTGTTCCACACCGATGGCCGCGTGAAGCTCGCCGCCGTCGAGCTGCTCGGCGAGCTGAAGAACCCCGCCGCGCAGGACAAGGTGCGCACCCAGCTGTTGGCGACCGACCCGGTGCTCGCGGCGGCCGCGGCTGCGTCGAGCGCGAAGCTCGGCGACAAGACCCAGATCCCCCAGATCCGCCAGCTCGCCCAGAAGGCGCTCACCCAGGTCGACATCGCGCCCACCATCGCCGAGGCCCTCGCCCAGCTCGACGCGAAGGACGCGATCGGCGACCTCGAAGCGTGGCTCAAGTCGCCCAACGCGACGATCCGCCAGTCGGCCGCCGAGGCGCTCACCAGGCTCAAGGGCGTGCCGGTCACCGCCGACCGCGTCGAGAAGCCGATGGACGGCTCCCGCGCGCAGGGGGCGCCGAAGAACGCCAAGCTCGTCGTCACCACCGAGAAGGGCGAGTTCGAGGTCTCGTTGTTCACCGACGACGCGCCGCTCACCTCGGGCAACCTCTTCGCGCTGGCCCGCAAGGGCTTCTTCCGCAACCTCACCTTCCACCGCGTGGTGCCCGACTTCGTGGCCCAGGGTGGCGATCCGCGCGGCGACGGCAACGGGGGCCCCGGCTACACCATCCGCTGCGAGGTGAACCACCACCCCTACGCGCGCGGCGTGGTCGGCATGGCTCTCTCCGGCAAGGACACCGGCGGCTCGCAGTTCTTCGTCACTGCCGCCCCGCAGCCGCACCTCGACGGGCGCTACACCGCGTTCGGCGAAGTCGTGAAGGGCCAGGAGATCGTCGACGCCCTGCTCGAGGGCGACAAGATCGTCGAAGTGCGCGCTACGCCGTAGTCGGCGGGACCACGACGGGGATCTCCCCGGTGACCCGTCGCCGATCGACCTGCTCGAGCAGCTCGATCTCGTGGCGGATCCGCACCCACTCGCTGGGGGGAATCGCCAGGTACGTCTCGACGGCCTTCGGGTCGAACTGGGAACCCGCGAGGCGGCCGATCTCGGTGATCGCCACCTCCAGCGTGCTCCCCTTGCGGTAGGGACGATCGCTGCAGATCGCATCCATCGTGTCGGCGATGCAGAACAGGCGCGCTCCGATGGTGATCTCCTCGCCCTTCAGGCCGCGCGGGTAGCCCTGGCCATTCCACTTCTCCTGGTGCTGGTAGACGACCTGCGCCGCGGGCTGGAGGTAGGGGATGTTCTGCAGCATCCGGAAGCCGAGCTCCGGGTGCTTCTTCATCTCCACCCATTCCTCTGGGGTCAGCGGGCCCGGCTTGAGGAGGATCGCGTCGCGGACGCCGATCTTCCCGATGTCGTGCAACAGCGCGCCCTGCTCGATGTGCAGGAGCTGCTCCCCCTCGAGGCCCATCGCCTCGGCGATGCGCCGCGTGAAGCGCGCGACCCGCCACGAGTGCCACTGGGTCTCGGTGTCGCGGTAGTCGAGGGCGCGGATCATGCCTTCCAGCAGCCCGGTGGTGCGCTCCGTCACCTGCTGCTCGAGCGTCGCGTTGAGCACCGTCAGCTGCTCGTTGCGCTCGGCCAGCTCACGAGTCAGCCGCTTGTTGTCCCGCACCAGCCGGCTGTAGTCGACCGCCTGGGTGATCGCCGAGCGCAGCTCCGCCAGCGACCACGGCTTCGCGAGGAGCTTGAACACCTCGCCCTCGTTCACCGCCTTCATCGCCACCTTGAAGTCGTTGGCCGCGGTGATGAGCAGTCGCACGGCGTCGGGGTTGGCCGCGCGCAGCTCATGCAACAGGTCGACCCCCGACAGGTGAGGCATCATGAAGTCGGTGATCACCACGTCGAAGTTGGTCTCCTTCGCCGCGTCGCGCGGGTCGGTGTGCGAGACCACCTCGAAGCCCATGGACTTCACGACCCGGCTGAGGGCCTCGGTGATCGAGGCGTCGTCATCGATCACCAGGAATCGTTCGATGTGTTCACTCATGACGGGTCGCGGACCATAACGGCACTTCGGGTTCGTGATGGGTGCGATGATTGCACACACCGTTTTCCGAGCGCCGCGCAGGGAAATGTTCTCGCCCGGCGGATCCCGTCGCGTACCATTCTCGACATCTATGGCGAGAGGTGGCCCCGCAGCGGGTGCGCGCAGTGAGAAGAAGCTGGTGAGCAAGAGCGCCGAAGGCCCGGTGCCCGTCGTCGTCATGGGCCTGGGTTTCATCGGTCAGGAGATCGCCCGGGCGGCGCTGCAGTCCGAAGAGCTCGAGCTGATCGGCGCCGTCGACAAGTCACCGTCGCTCGCCGGGAAGAAGCTCTCCGAGGTCCTCGGCATCCCCGCGGGCACCTTCAAGGTGAGCGCGACGATCGGCCAGGCGGTCGGGCGAAGGCAGGGCGTGGTGCTGCTGCACGCCACCGGCTCGAAGCTGCCGCAGGTCACCGACCAGGTGCTCGAGGCGCTCTCCTACGGCATGCACGTGGTGAGCACCTGCGAAGAGCTCGCCTTCCCCTGGTTCAACTACGCGGAGCTCGCCGACAAGATCGATCGCGCCGCCCAGCGCGCGGGGACCACGGTGCTCGGCACCGGCATCAACCCTGGCTTCGTGATGGACCGCCTCGTGGCCACCCTCGGCCAGGTCTGCGGCCCGGTGCGCCACGCCAAGGTCTCGCGGGTGGTCGACGCCCGCATGCGGCGCGCGGCCCTGCAGCGCAAGGTGGGCGCCGGCCTGACCGAAGAGGAGTTCTTCAACCTCGTCGACCAGGACGCCGTCGGCCACGTGGGCCTCGTCGAGTCGGCCGCGCTGTGTGCGCTGGGGCTCGGGCTCGACTGCGACGACTTCGAAGAAGAGCTGACCCCGGTCTTCGCCGAAGAAGAGATCACCGGCGGCGCCTTCACCGTGAAGAAGGGCCGGGTGGCGGGCATGCACCAGGTGGCCATCGGCCTCTCCGACGGCCAGGAAAAGGTGCGCCTCGAGCTGACCATCGCGGTCGGCGCCGACGATCCGGGTGATCTGATCGAGATCGACGCCGACCCGCCGGTGCGCCTCTCGATCCCCGGCGGGCTGTCGGGCGATCGCGCCACCGCCAACCTCGTCGTCAACGCTGCGCCCCGGGTGACCGCCGCGCAGCCCGGTCTCCTCACCGTCCTGGAGTTGCCCGCCGCACGCTGAACCCACGCCAGCGCAGCACCGCCCGCACCCGAAACAAGAAGGAGCGACTCAACCGATGCTCGACCGGAACGCCGTGGGACGCACGACGCCGCCAACGCTCAACGAAGTCGAGAAGGGCGCCATTCGCCGGTTCGCCGAGAGCCTGGGGGACTACAACCCGAGCTACTTCGACGCCGAGTACGCACGCGCGTCGGGGTTCCCCGGCATCGTGGTGCCGCCCTCGTTTCCGCTCTCCTTTACCTCGAGCGTGGATCTCCGCGAGCTGCTCGGCGTGCCCAGCAAGCACCTCCTGCTGACCCGCTGGAGCATCGACTACGAGCGCCCGGTGATCGCCGGCGACCGGCTGCTGACCACCACCCGCGTGGTGGACGTCGGCGAGCGCCCCAGCCCCGCCGGCCGCGTGGAGATCGCCGTGGTCGAAGACGAGGGCCGCGACGAGAGCGGCAAGCTCGTCTTCAAGGTGCAGCGGACCTACGCCGTGCGCAACACCCGGGAGGCCTGATGCCGCCGCGCAAGCTGTACTTCGAGAACATCCGCATCGGTGACGAGCTGCCGGCCATGGCCAAGACGCCGCTCGATCGCGTGCAGCTGGCCCGCTACGCCGGCGCCACCGGCGACTTCAACCCGGTGCACGTCGACGAGGTCGCCGCCAGGGCGCTGGGCATGCCCTCGGTCGTCGCCCCGTCCACCATCGGCATCGGCTTCCTCAGCCAGCTCGTCGGTGATTGGGCCCGCGGCGCCCAGGTGCGCCGGCTGGCGTGCAACTTCCACCGCATGCTGTGGCCCGGCGACACCCTGGTCTGCAAGGGCCGCGTCGCCGACCGCCACGGGCAGGACGGCAAGTACTTCCTCGAGCTCGACGTGCGCGCCGAGAACCAGCGCGGGGAGCTCGTCATCGGCGGCACCGTCACGCTGAAGATCTTTTATTCAGTCGAAGACGAGAACCGCCTGCGCATGGGCCAGCCGCCGTTGATCGTCAACGTGCCGCGCGAGTCCATCCGCCTCGCCCCTCCGCCGCCGTCCCCCGCCACGGCCAGGCCCGTGAAGGGCGCCCGCCAGGCGAGCAACGCCAAGCCCACCCGAACCGCGAAACCGTCGCGCACTGCGGCCCCCCCGCGGGTGGCCAAACCGAAGGCAAAGGCCGCTCCCAGGAAGGCCAAGCCCTCGAAATCAAAGCGAAAGTAATACTTCTACAACGCATTGCGTTGTCGGATATTGACTTCAGAATCAGCAGCGGTTGAGGTCGCGACGCGTTACGTCATTCGCGTCGTTCCCCTCGAAGGAGCTGCTGCCATGTCTGTCGGAGTCAATCGCTACAAGGCCGATCTGCGAGAGCTGTTTTTCGTGTTGTTCGAGCAGTACGACTTCAGCTCCTTCGCCGGCAAAGGCCCCTACGAGTCGTGGGACGAAGAGACGGCGAAGTCGATCCTCAAGGAGACCTACCGCTTCGCCACCGAGGTCCTCGGGCCGCTCAACAGCTCGGGTGATCGCGAAGGCTGCAAGATCGTCGACGGCCGGGTG
>JBBRUE010000306.1:0-7856 GCA_038248085.1 Myxococcales bacterium
CCTACGTCTTCCTCGGCCAGCCGATCCCCGTCCTCGCCAAGCAGGTCATCCTCCAGGACTACGTGGCGATCCACCTGAAGGCCCGCGCGTACGTCTACGACTGCAAGTACGAGAAGGCTTTCGAGACCGACGTGCACTTCAAGGTGCTCGAGTCCTTTCATGCCCACGGCATCACCCCGCCCGCGGTGCTCCATCGCACCGTGCCCGGGCCGACGGGCCCGCCGAGGACCTGAGGGCCCATGACGACCGGTCGTTTCGAATTCCGAGAGCCTGACAGCTTCTGACTGACGCCCCGATTCTGAGGTAAGGCAAGGGCGATGGACTTCACGCTCTCCACCGAGATTCAGTACACGCTCCTGGTGCTGGGCTTGTTCGTCGTACCGCGGGCCCTGCAACGATTCCGCCTCCCGAGCGCGGTGACCTGCGTGGCCATCGGCGCCCTGTTGAACATCGGGTTCCACCTGTTCCACGAAGACTCGACGGTCACCCTGCTCGCCACGCTAGGCATCGTCTCGATGTTCCTGTTCGCGGGCCTCGAGGTCGACTTCCACGAGCTCCGGCAGGGCCGAACGATCATCTTGCAGCACGTCGGCGTGCAGTTGCTCCTGCTGGGCCTGGGAGCGGGCGCGGCAGTGCTGGTGTTCCATCTCGAGTTCCGGGCCGGCCTGCTCCTCGCCCTGGCGCTGTTCACGCCGTCGACCGGGTTCATCCTCGACTCGATCAACGCGATGGGCCTGAGCGTCGAAGAGCGCTTCTGGGTGAAATCGAAGTCCATCGCGTCGGAGTTGGTCGCGCTCGGCGTACTCTTCGTCACCGTCCAGAGCACGACGGTGAGCAAGCTGGGCCTCTCGGCCGTCGCGCTGTTGGCGATGGTGGCGATCCTCCCTCCGATCTTCCGCGTGTTCGCCCGGGTCATCGCCCCTCACGCGCCGCGGACGGAGTTCACGTTCTTGGTGATCATCGCGCTGCTCTGCGCGTTCATCACCCGCGAGCTGGGCGTGTACTACCTGGTGGGCGCCTTCGTGGTGGGCCTGACCGCGGTGCGGCTGCGCAAGGACCTCCCCGAGCTCAGCTCGGAGAAGCTCCTCGGCGCGGTGGAGCTCTTCGCGTCGTTCTTCATTCCCTTCTACTTCTTCAAGGCGGGGCTCCACCTCCGCACCGAGCAGTTCACCTGGACTTCGCTCGGCATCGGGGTCGCGTTCCTGGGTCTGGTCTTGCCGCTGCGCGTGGCCCGCGTGGCGCTCCATCGGCGCCTGGTGCTCCACGAGTCGTGGAGAATGGGCGCGCGCATCGGGACGGCCGTGCTCCCCACCCTGGTCTTCACCATCGTGATCGCCGAGATCCTCCAGGAGCGCTTCGGCCTCTCGGACGAGCTCTTCGGCGCCTTGATCGTCTTTGCCCTGGCCAACACGCTGGTCCCCGGGTTCGTGCTGCGCATCTCCCCGCCGGAATACGACACCCCGGAAGTGCCGCGCCCGCACGCCGGCGAAGCGCCGGGCGCCGTCGAGAGCCCCGCGCGCTGAGCACCACGTCGACGAGGGCGAACGCCAGGTAATCACGCTGGCGAAGATCAGCGCCGCCCGCGGAGATGCCCCGGTATGGCCTACCGCGAGCTGATCATCTCGATGTTCACCATCGTGCTCGACCTCGCCACGGGGTGACGCCGGAGAAGTGAAAGTGCTCGGCGGCGACGAACGAGGGGAGAGCCTGCTCAACGACGGCTCGGGTACGCGATCTCGCTCGTCATCCAGCGGGTTCTAGGTGAGGTGGGGGGCCTCGAAGACGTCGACCGTGCCGAGCAGCAGGAAGGCGAGCACCAGGGCCACGGTGGAGGGGAGCCGCAGGTGGCGCGCGACCAGCGCGACCGACGTGGCGATGGAGAAGAGGGCGACCAGTGCGAGTTCGCTCGACATGGTCTGCATGCTCTCACTTTCGGCTGCGGCGGGAGCCGGCGCTCTTCTCGGCACCGAACTTCGAGCGGGCCCCGCCCACCACCAGGGCCACGCCCTCGTCACGCAGCCGGCGCTCGACACTGACCGCGTAGTACCGCTCGACGACGCCTTCGATCGGACCGATCGCCTCGGCGTGGAGCACGTCCTCGACCTCCGCCCGGAGCGCATTGCGGACCGGGAACACGCCCACGCCGCGGGCCCCGAGCACCCGCAACATCGCGGTGTCGTCCACCGACGCGACCACCCGCACCGAGATCCCCCGGTCGATCAGCCAGCGGTCGAGCACCTTCCGCAAACCGAGCTGCTCGGATGGAAGCACCACCGGCGCACCCGCCAGGCTCCCGGGAAACCCGTGGCGATAGCGCTGCGCGAACTCGGGCGTGCCGTACCAGTGCAACCCCGAACTGCCCAACAGGTGCGAGTGCACCCCGGAGCGGACCACCGGTTCGTCGCTCAGCCCCATGTGCACCCGGCCGGACACGAGGTCGGCGAGCACGCCGTTGCCCGAGCGCTCGCGGATCTCCACGGGCCCCCATTGCGAGCTGGAGAGCACCGGCTCGAGCAGGCGGTAGACGATGGTCTTCGGCAGGCTGCCCATGACCGCGACCCGAAAGGGCTGCCGCCGCTCGGGCTCGTGCCTCCCCTCGGCGAGATCGAGCACCTGCGCGCCCAGTCGGTGAATGGCCTCCGCGTAGGCCAACACCTGCTCCCCGAACGGAGTGAGCACCAACTGCCGGCCCTTCCGATCGAAGAGGTCGCCCCCGAGCATGGCCTCGAGTTGTTTGAGCTGGGTGGAGAGCGTCGAGTGGGTGATGCCCAACTGGCGCGCCGCGGCGCTGATGCCGCCGTCCTGCGCGATGCGCCGGAAGTACTGCAGGTGGTGGTGATTGAGCCACATCGTCATGCTGTTACTTTAACAGACACCTCATGGGTCGATGTCACGGAGACATACACGCCCCTGCCACGCGCTCAGCGTGAGGCGTGCAGCTCGTCGCGACGATTCTGACTCCACGCCGCTTCGCTGTGCCCGGGGTTCAGGGGCCGCAGGGCGCCGTAGCCGACCGTGTCGAGCTGCTTCGGGTTGACCCCGAGGTCGACCAGGTAGCGGTGCGCGACGATGGCCCGACGCTGGCTGAGCATCAGGTTGTACTCCTCGGTGCCGCGCTCATCGCAGTTGCCCTCGATCTGCACGACGATCGATGGGTGCTTACGAAGGATCGTGGCGACCTTCTGCAACGCGGTCATGCCGTCCTGCTTGAGCTGGTCGCGGTCGAAGTCGAAGAGGACTGTCGCGCTGCGAAGCGCCGCGTCGACCTCGGCCATCGGGTCAGCCGTGGGGGCGGGAGCCGGTGCTGGAGCGACGGCCACCGCGGGCGGTGGCGCGGGCGCCCGCTGGGTCACCACGTCGACCGGGCGCTTCTCGGCATGGACGCAGCCCGTCAACAGGAAGGCGGCAACGACTCCGACGACAGGAACGACTCTCATGGGTGAGACTCCTTATTGGTTGGATATCCACCATATAAACGAACGCTCGCCCGATGTCGAAACGATCACCCTGGGAGAAAACGCCTCTCGGCGCCGCGCGTCGACGCGCGACTCAGGCCGGATGGTTGGCGTACTGCTTCATGAGCAACGCCCCGAGGGCGGCCCGGGTAACGACCGCCCCGTGGGTCGCATCGCCCTCCCCGGTCACGATCAGTGCCTCCGCCCGCTCGGACACGCAGGCCTCGACCAGCTGGGCGAACGTCGACTCAGGCGCGACGGCCGGCGCCGGGCGCACCAGGTCGGCCGCCACGAGCATGCGCTGCAACTGCTCGTCCCGCAGGAACTCGCGCACGTGCGCCAGGAGCACGACTCCACTCGTCGCGCCCTCCGCCGTTCGAACGATCACCGCGCCCCCGGGAGACGCGACCAGGGCCTCCACCAACTGGTCGAGGCTGGCCCCGGCGGCCACGAGGGGGGCCCGCTCCGCGAGGTCCGGGGCGCCCACGCGATGACCGGCCGGCTGGATCTCGACGTGTTCCGCAAGCTCCCGGCCCGCGGCGCCCGCGTGGGCCCGGACCAGATCGGTGACGGTCAGCATGCCCACCACCCGCGAGGCCGTCTCCGCGTCCAACACCACCAACTGCCGCCCCGCCCGCTCGTTCATTCGCACGAGCGCTCGGGACAACGGCACGTCGGAGAGGATGGTCTCGGCGCGATGGAGCAGCGTGCGCAGGGGCGTCTCCGCGGGAGCCTGCCGAAGCGCGGAGACCGTCACCACGCCCTGCAGCGCCCCTCCGGCGTCCAGGACCGGCACGAGCTCGAAGTTCCGGCCGTTCAGAAGCGCGTGCAGCGCTCCGGCCGTGCCCTCCAGCTCCGCGGTGACGACGGCACTGGTCATGGCGCCCCCCACCGACAGTTGATCGAGCGGGTGTGGAGGCAACGGCGTCGCGTGAGGCAGTACGACTCCGTCCTGTTCGAGGAGGGCTTCGTAGATCGGCGTCGGGCGGAGCTGACGCGCGAGGATGTAGGAGGTCATGTTGGCCAACATGAGCGGGAGCACCAGCCCGTAGCCGCCCGTCATCTCGAAGATGATCAGCACCGAGGTGATGGGCGCACGAACGACGCCGGCGAACACCGCGCCCATTCCCACCAGCGCAAAGGCGCCCAGTTGGCGCTCCTCGTGGCCGAACGCGGCGACGTCGACGTACCCGACTGCGCCTCCCAGCATGGCGCCGATGAAGAGGGACGGCGCGAAGATGCCGCCCGCTCCGCCGCTCGAGTACGAGAAGACCGTGGACACCAGCTTCACCGCCGCGAGGGCCATCAGCAGCTTGAAGCCGAGCTGGCCGGCGAGCGCCTTCCCGAGGGTCTCATAGCCGCCGCCGGTGACGCCCGTCGTCCCGAAGAACTTCATGACGACGACCGCGAGGAGGCCCGTCACCAGGCCGCCGACCGCAGGGTGCGACCACCGGGGCAGCGTCTTGAAGTCCCGGAAGCCGGCGCGCAGCTTGAGCAGCCCGTCGGTGAAGGCCACCGAGACCAGGCCTCCGGCGATGCCCAGCACTGCGTAGAACAGCAGCGACGATGAGTGGTCGAGGGCGTAGGCCTGTGGGGCCTCGATGACCGGGTGCACCCCGAGAACCTGCCGCTCGATGACGGCCGCGAGCGCCGCCGCGACGACGACCCCGGAAAGGACCGCGTGGTCGAGAGAGCCGACGATCTCTTCGATGGTGAAGGTGACCGCGGCGATGGGGGCGTTGAAGGCCGCCGCGATACCCGCGGCGACCCCCACCGGCAACAAGCGGCGCGCGCTCTTCGCCGGAATGCCGGTCGCGCGCGCGAGCAGGCTCGTCGCGCCGGCGCAGATCTGCACGGTCGGCCCCTCGCGGCCCAGGGAGGCCCCCGAGCCGATCTGCAGGCTCGCGATCCAGAACTTGCCGAATGCATCGCGAAAGCGAACCCGCCCCCCGTCGAGCGCAAACGCGGTCTTCACCTGGGGAATCCCCGAGCCGCGCGCGCCGGGAACGACCCAGGTGAGGAGCGCCCCGGCCACGAGCCCGCCCAGCGTGGGAGAGAGAATGGTCCAGGCCATCCACGAGTCACCCTCGGCGTGAAGCGCACGGTCGATCAACAGCGACTCTGCGCCCTTGATGGCGAGGTGGAACGCGACCGCGACCAGACCGCACACGACGCCGACCACGATGGTGAGGGCAAACAGGTGCTGCGATTCGGACGGAAGGAACCGCCGCAGCACCGCCCCCGCGCTGGCCCGGGCCTGGGCCGCCCGCCCCTGCAGACGGTGCGCACCGGCGACCCAGCTGCCGAAGGGGCCCGGAGGCTGCGGCTTCATCGCGAGGACATCGTGGGAAGCTCGACCGCGCGGCTCACGCGAACTCTGACCACCGCGGAGACGCCGCGAACGCCGCGTGGATCAGCCTGACATGGGAAGAGGCCTGCGGGTCGTTGCCCCACAACACGCCGGACGGGCGCGGACAACTGGCAGTTCCCGATCAGTCCGAGGTCCTCGAGCGTCATGGCGGCCCTTCTATTCCTACTTGTGTTGGATATCCAATCAATATGCGCTAGACGACCGCATGCGCCGCGCACGATTCCTCGTCCTTCTCCTGAGCGGTCTGGCCGTTCTCGCCCTCGTGGGAGACGTGGCCCTGTCACGCACGACGCGGGCCTGGTTCGAGCACGACCTGTCGCTGCGGTCCCACCTGGCGGTCTCGTCCGCCAGCAAGAGCCTGGCCGAAGCCTGGAGCGACCAGGCCAAGCTCACGGCGATCCTCACCGACATCACCCGGGACGAACGCATCATCGGCGCCGCGGCCTGCACGACCGACGGCGAATGGATCGCCTCGACGAGCGCCTACCCGTCGGAGTTCCCCTGCACGCGCATTCAGCAACTCATGAAGAGCGAAGGAGCCCATGCCGACGGCGCCTGGATGATGACCAGCGATTTGTCGAGTGGGCCCGTGCACCTGAGCGCGATGAACCTCGAGGGGACGCGGGGCATGGTCGTCCTCGTTCACGACCTCACCTTCCTTCGCCCTCGCGAGGCGACGACCCGCACCATGCTGTTGATCGCCTTCTTCCTTCTCGCCGTGGGCGCGTCACTGGTGACCCTGCTCGCGGCGCGGTTCGCCTGGAAAGATTGGACGACCGAGTTGCGCCGCGCGCTGGCGGGTGATGCGCCCCGCGAGTTCCAGCCCCTGCTGCGCGACGTGCGCAGCCTCGTCGACCGGCTGGCGAAGGATCGCGAGGTGGAATCGGGCGGAGGGCGGTGGAGCGCCGAACGGCTCAAAGCCACCTTGTCCCAGCACCTCCAGGGCGAGCGGGTGGTCATCCTCGCGAACCGCGAACCGTACATTCACGATCGCACCGACACCGGCGCGATCCGGGTGCTCCACCCGGCCAGCGGCCTGGTCACGGCCCTCGAGCCGGTGATGCGGGCCTGCTCCGGGGTGTGGGTCGCCCACGGCAACGGCAGCGCCGATCACGAGACCGTCGATGCGCACGACCGGGTCAAGGTCCCGCCGGGGGAAGAGTCGTACCAGGTGCGCCGCGTGTGGCTCTCGCCCGAAGAGGAGCAGGGCTACTACTACGGGTTCTCCAACGAGGGCCTGTGGCCGTTGTGCCACATCGCGCACACCCGGCCGGTGTTCCGCTCGGCAGACTGGGCGCAGTACGAGAAGGTCAATCGGCGCTTCGCGGACGCGGTCTGTGAAGAGGTCGACTCTGACGACCCGATCGTGCTGGTGCAGGACTACCACTTCGCGCTGGCCCCAAAGATGATCCGCGAGCGCCTGCCCAAGGCGACGATCCTCACCTTCTGGCACATCCCCTGGCCGAACGCGGAGCGGCTCGGCATCTGCCCGTGGCGCGAGGAGATCATCTCCGGGCTGCTCGGCTCGAGCATCGTCGGCTTCCACACCCAGCAGCACTGCAACAACTTCATCGACTCGGTCGACGCCTACATGGAGAGCCGCATCGACCGCGAACGGCACGCCGTGGTGCAGGGGCGCCGCAGCACGCTGGTGAAGCCCTACCCCATCTCCATCGAGTGGCCGGTGCACTGGCTCGACGACGCGCCGTCGATCGCCGACTGCCGGGCCCAGGTCCGCAAGGAGCTCGGGCTGGCCGAAGACGCCCTGGTCGGCGTGGGCATCGATCGCCTCGACTACACCAAGGGCATCGAGGAGCGCCTCTCGGCGGTCGACGAGCTGCTGCAGCGCCACCCCGAGTTCCGCGGGAAGTTCACCTTCGTGCAGCTCGCGGCGCCGAGCCGAACGAAGATTCCCCAGTACCGGGAACTCAACGAGCGGGTCGAGGCGCTCACCGCGCAGATCAACGCCCGGTGGTCTACCGGAACCTACCGGCCGATCGTCCTGCTGCGGGCGCACCACGAGCCGCCCA
>JBBRUE010000307.1:0-7772 GCA_038248085.1 Myxococcales bacterium
GATAATGTCGAATTAAATATTCACGAAAAACAGCGTGTCGGCGAATTGGCCTCTCGGACGACGACGACATCGGCGCCAACCTCGCGGTGGCCCGGCAGCGGCAGGTGGACCAGGTCGTCGGCGCCGACACCTCGGTGCCTTTCACGCAGCGGCTGGCGGCGGCGCTCGACGAGCGGCTGGTGGCGATCGCTTTCCTCTCGACGTGGTGGCTGGGCTTCGTGCTGCTGTGGCTCACCTGGCGCCGCGAACCGGGCTCGAGGGTCGCGCTGGGCCTGGTGAGCGCGCTCCTGCTCGTCGTCGCCGCGGCGCTGGGTGGGGCGCTCGCCGTGCACGCGTGGGTCGGTGCGACCGTGGAAGAAGCGGTGGTGATGCCCGACGTCGCCCGGGTGCGCGAGTTCCCCGGCGACGCGGCCAAGGTGTCGTTTGAAGTGCACGCCGGCCTCAAGGTGCGCATCATGGAAATCTCCGGCCGGTATGCGCGCGTGCGCCTGCCCAACGCCCTCGAGGGCTGGACGGAAAAAGAAAGCCTGGTGTCGTTGTGAGCGACGCGATGATCGAAGTGTCGAACGTGGTGAAGGTGTACCGCCGCGGCAAGAACGAGGTCCTCGCGCTCGACGGCGTCTCGCTGAGCGTGCCCCGGGGGCAGTTCCTCTCGGTGATGGGGAGCTCCGGCTCGGGCAAGAGCACCATGCTCAACCTGCTCGGCGCGCTCGACGTGCCGACCTCGGGGACGCTGCGCATCGACGGCCGGGAGATCTCCCGCTTTCCCGACGACGAGCTCTCGCGGTTCCGTCGCGATCGCCTCGGCTTCATCTTCCAGTTCTTCAACCTCTTGCCGACCCTCTCCGCGGTCGAGAACGTCATCCTCCCCGAGCTGCTGGCCGGGAAGTCTCGCGAGGAGCTCGAACCGAAGGCCAACGCCCTGCTCGAGAAGTTCGGGTTGCGCGGTCGCAGCAGCCACCGACCCGACGAGCTCTCCGGGGGCGAGATGCAGCGCGTCGCCATCGCCCGCGCCCTGTTGTCGGAACCGGCGCTCCTGCTGGCCGACGAGCCCACCGGCAACCTCGACTCGAAGACCGGGGCCGAGGTGCTGCGCCTCATTCGCGAGGCGACCCGTGAACGAAACCTGACGGTCGTGATGGTCACCCACGACGCCCACGCCGCCGAGGTGGGTGACCGGCTGGTGCGGCTGGCCGACGGCCGCATCGTGGGAGACGACCCGATCCGCGCAGCGGCGTGAGTCGACGGCGACTTCTTTGCCACGGGCCGATCGAATCCGGTAAGAGTGCGGCGTCCCCGGGGGGGTTCTTCAGTAAGGAACCCAAGTGGTACGCATCTCACCTGACGTCGGTCGCAACAGAGTCCTCATCGAGTTGGCCGGGAAGCCTACGACCGAGATGTTCGCGCAGGCCGAACGCGACCTGCACGCATCCCTGGCCCGGCTTCGTCCCCCCGTCGACGTGCTCTCCGACATCCGCGAGCTCGAGGCGATGCACGAGCAGCTGGTGGACGACTTCCGCCGCGTCGGGGAGATCCTCCGTGGCTTCGGCGTGCGGCGCGTGGTGCGCGTGGTGGGCAAGAGCGCCCAGGCCGCGGTGCACATGCAGCGCTTGTCGCGGCAACTGAAGAACCACAACGCGCACCTCGCCTTCTCGATGGCCGAGGCCGAGCAGGTCTTCAGCAAGTAGTTTTCAACGCCCCGGGTCGGGCGCGCCGTTAAGGTGCCGCCGCCCATGTGGTCTCTGCTCCGTCTCGTTTCGTTGCGGCACGTCTTCGGCGCCCCGCTGCGCACCCTGCTCACGCTGATCGGGGTGGCCGTCGGAGTCGCGACGCTGGTGGGGATCGCCGCCATCAACCGGTCGGTGATGGACGCGTTCCGGTCGACCATCGACACCGTCGCCGGCAAGGCCGACCTCACGGTGGCCGCCGAGACCTCGGGGTTCCCCGAGGCGCTGCTCGACACGGTGCGCGCGGTGCCGGGCGTGTTGCACGCCTCGGGTGGCCTCTCGGTGATCGCCCCGGTGAAGGACTCGCCCGGCGAGAGCATGTACGTGATGGGCGTCGACCTGCTCGACGACGGCTTCTTCCGCACCTACGAGGGCGTGGACACCGACATCGGCAAGCTGGCCGACGATCTCGAGTTCCTCAACTCGACCGATCGCATCCTCGTCTCCGAGCGCTACGCCCGCGAAAAGGGCCTCAAGACCGGCGGCACCATCGAGCTGGTGACGCCCGATGGCGCCAAGCCGTTCATCATTCACGGGCTGCTCAAGGAGACCGGACCGCTCAAGGCCTTCGGTGGTTCGGTCGCGGTGATGTTCTTCGGCAGCCTCCAGGAGGCGTTCTCGAAGGGCCGCACGCTCACCCGCATCGACGTGGCCATCGACCCGAAGGTCGGGCTCGAGGCGATGAAGGCGCGCCTGCAGCAGGTCGTCGGTTCGAGCATCGAGGTGGAGTCACCCGATCGCCGTGGCCAGGCGGTGCAGACGATGGTGCGCAGCTTCCAGCTGGGCCTGAACCTCGGGTCCGGCGTGGCGCTGCTGGTCGGCGTCTTCCTCGTCTACAACACGGTGTCGATCAGCGTGGTGCAGCGCCGACGGGAGATCGGCACGTTGCGCGCACTGGGGGCCACCCGCCGGCGGATCCGCGCGCTGTTCGCGATCGAGGCCGGGGTGTTCGGGCTGGTGGGGAGCCTGCTCGGGCTGCCGCTGGGCATCCTCGTGGGCAAGGCGGCGATCGGCTCGGTCTCGAACTCCATCTCGGAGATCTACGTCAAGGTGAACACCAGGGACGTGAAGCTCGGCATGACCGAGCTCGCCCTGGGCCTGACGCTGGGCATCCTCGGGAGCGTCTTCGCGGCGCTGCGCCCCTCGTGGGTCGCGTCGTCAGTGCAGCCGGTGGAGGCGCTGCGCAAGGACGCGGCGATCGGCGCGGGCGCAGTCGAGGTGAAGTCGTGGCCGACGTACCTCGGCGTGTTCCTCCTGGCGATCGCCTGGCCGACCACACAGATCCCCCCGCCGCTCGAGAACCTGCCGCTGGGTGGCTACGTCGCGATCTTCTTCATCCTCATGGGCATCACCTTGCTTTCGCCGCTCGTGCTGCGGACCCTCAACGTGCCGTTCGCCGGGCCCGGACAGTTCTTGTTCGGCATCTCTGGACGGCTGGCGGCCGACAACTTCGCCCGAGCACCGGTGCGTACTGCCGTGCCGGTCTCGGCGTTGAGCATCGGCGTCGCGATGGCCGTCACCCTGGCCAGCTTCATCGGCAGCTTCGAAGCGAGCACCGACCGGTGGATCGAGCAGGCGATTCCCGCCGATCTCTTCGTCACCTCCTCGGCCAAGCTTGCGGGCATCCAGAATCAGCCGATGAAGTTCGCGGTGCGCGACGAGCTCGTGACCATTCCCAACATCGACCTCATCGACCCGGTGCGGCTGTTGCAGCACGAGGTCCTGGGGCTGCGCATCTTCGTGATCTCGCTCTCGTCGGAGATCTACCGGAGCCGCGGGAACCCGTTGATCCTCGAGGGCGCGCTGCCCGATGCCGCACAGCGCGAGCAGGGCTTCGTGGTGATCAGCGAGAACCTCGCGCGCCGCCGCGACCTCAAGGTCGGCACCACCTTCCCGATGAAGACCCCCACCGGCGAGCACAACTACACCGTGGGCGCGGTGATCATCGACTACACCTCGGACCAGGGCTCGGTGATCCTCGATCGCGAGATCTTCGTGCGGCAGTTCCTCAGCGACCAGGTCGACACCTTCCACGTGTACCTGAAGGACCGCGGCGCGCTCGAGCAGACCCGCGCGGCGATCACCGCCAAGCTCGGCCAACGGTACGACCTCTACGTGTTGTCCAACGCCGAGCTCCGCAAGGAGGCGAAGAAGCTCCTCGGCGGCGCCTTCAGCATCACCTACGCCATGGAGGTGGTCGCCATCGCGCTCGCGCTGCTGGGCATCATCAACACCCTGCTCGCCGCGGTGCTCGACCGGACCCGGGAGATCGGCCTGCTGCGCGCGGTGGGCGCCGACCGGACGCAGGTGATGAAGCTGTTCGTGGCCGAGGCCTTCTTCATCGGACTCACCGGGAGCCTCTTCGGGGTCGTGACAGGTGGGGTGGTCGGCTACATCGTCACGAAGATCGTCGGCGTGCAGGCAACGGGGTGGAACTTCCCCTTCTCGTACCCCTGGACTACCGCCGGGCAGCTGGTGGTCATCGCGACCCTGTCGGCGATCGTCGCCGGGCTCTACCCCGCCAGACGCGCAGCACGGCTCGACGTCGTCGAAGCGCTCGCCTACGAGTAGTGCCTATAGTGGCGGCCCCGATGGTCGTCCCGTTCCGCATCCTGGTGGTTGAAGACGAGCCGGTGATCCGCGAGCTCGTGCGCAGCCTGCTCACGGAGTCGGAGTGCGAGGTGGAGACCGCTTCGCACGCCGCCGACGGGCTCAAGCTCGCCAGGACGCAGACGTTCGGTCTCGTGTTGCTCGACGTGGTGCTCCCTCCGACCGGGAGCATTCAGCTCGATGGGATTGCGGTGTGCCGCATGCTCCGGGCCGACCCGCGCACGGCGAAGACGCCGATCTACATGCTGACCGCGAAGGCCAAGAAGTCCGACGTCGAGGTGGCCATGAAGGCCGGCGCCAACGGGTACATTCACAAGCCCTTCCGCGGCGCCGAGCTGATGGACCTCGTCTCTCAGCTCAAGGCGCGCGGCACTCCGACGCCGGGCTGACGCGCCTCAGGGCAGGCGGGGGTGGAGAAACCGCGCCAGCGCGAACATGTCGTCCCAGTCGAGCTGATCGAACTCGAGCGCGAGGCCCTCTTCGCCGCGGCGGCGCACGGTGGCCTGGGTGACGACCTCGCGATCACCGGGGATGGGGATGCACAAGGTCATGCGATCGTCGGCCACGCCGAAGTCGCCGACGAGCTTGAGCCCCGCCATCGAGAGATCGGTCGCCTTCGCCAGCACGGAGCGGCCGCCCGTGAAGAGCTTCACCATGAAGCCTGCGTCGACACGGGGGTGGAAGCGGGTGGGGAGCATCGACTGCGCGGTGACGGTGAGCATTTGGGTCTCTCCAGGGGCAAGTGAGCTTCGCTACAGACCGGCATCAGTGTTGATCACGCTGTAGCGCCCGCAACTTTTCGCCCGCGGACCGGGGTGCAACTCAAGGCTCACGATGCACCGGGGAGCGCAACCGCTGAGATCATCTCGCGGTCGGCGCGAGGGGAGAATTGCGCTACACCCGAGGGCGGTGACGAAGCCGCGGATCGGACTGGTGTGTTCAGGAGGTGGGGCCCGCGGCGCCTACGAGGCCGGGGTCATCCGCTATCTCCGCGAAGAGCTCCCACCGTCCGCGCGGGCCCACGTTCGCTTCGACGTGCTGTCGGGGACCTCGGTCGGAGCGTCGACGGCCTGTTTCCTGGCGGCGACCATGCACATCCCCGACGACCAGGGCCGCGCGCTCGCGGCGCTGTGGACGGGGCTGTCGCTCGAGAAGGTGTTCCGCGTCGAGGGCGAGTCGCTCTACTCGGTGAGCCGGAAGATCTGGCGCGCCACCCGGGCCAACGAGCGCCCCGAGGGCTGGCGCCTCTACGACCTGTTTCACCCCGAGCCCATCGAGAACATCGTCCGGCACATGATCGACTGGCCGCGCATCGCGGCCAACCTCGCGCGCGGGCTGTGCTCCGCCGTCTCGGTGTCGGCGACCCGCATCCGCGATGGGAAGACGGTGATCTTCGTGCAGCGTCGCGAGCCCGGCTTGCCGCCCTGGAGCCGAGACCCGTACCAGCAACCCGTCGAGGTGGTGCTCGGCCCCGAACACGCGTTGGCGAGCGGGGCGATCCCCCTGCTCTTCCGCTCGGCGCGCGTGGGCGACGACTACTACTGCGACGGCTTCGTGCGGCAGAACACGCCGCTGTCGCCCGCCCTGAAGCTCGGCGCCGACCGGGTGCTGGTCCTCGCGCTCCGGCACAAGCCGAAGGCGGCCATCGAGCCGCCGAAGCTGACCTCGATGCCCACCACGCCGCAGATCATCGGCAAGGTGCTCAACGCCCTGATGGTGGACCGCACGGAGTACGACCTCGATCGCCTCCGCCGCCTCAACGAGATGCTCGAGAGCGGCCGGCGGACCTACGGTGAGGACTTCGTCGCCCGCATGAACGAGACGCTCGGGGCAGTGCGTGGGCAGCCCTACCGCGTGGTGCGCGACCTCGTGGTGAGGCCGAGCCGCGATCTCGCCGAACTCGCCCGCCCCCACCTCGAGAAGCGCGCGAAGCAGGAGTCGGACGCGGCGCTGCCGACCCGGCTCCTGGGTCGCCTCTCGGGGTCGAACCTGCTGACGCAGGCCGAACTCGGGAGCTACCTGCTCTTCGACGCCGCCTACGCCAACGATCTCATCTCGCTGGCGATGGAAGATACCCACGCGCGGCGCGACCAGTTGATCGAGTTCTTCGACCCCGACTCGAAGTGAATCAGTGGCCGGTCAGGCGGTAGCCGTCGAGTTCCTGTTGGAGCGCGTGCTGATCGTGGTGCCCGAAGAGGGGGGTCTCGCGCACCGCGTAGGTCGCCACGTTCACCCGGAAGCTGGCCTCGGGGAGTTCCAGACCAGTCCCCCGCACGGGCTCCGACGAGGTCATGGTGCGCACCTTTCCCTCGAGGGCCTCCAGCGGATGCGCCGGATCCTTCTTCAGCTTGTCGAGGTCCAGCTCGACCTCCGCTTTGACGACGGTGGCGTAGCCCTCGTTGAAGACCGTCGAGACCTCGCCGCGAGACTCTGATTCGAAGACGAGCTTCTGCGTCGTCTTGAATTCGGAGAGGGCCTGGGCGATCGACATCTGACCGCCCCGCACCCGCGCGAGCATGTCTGGAGGCAGCCGCACTTCGCTGCGGAGTTTGACCAGGCCCTCCGTCTCGAGTCCCGCGGCCGAGAGCACCATCGCACCACGCGCCACGGCTTCGCCTCCGACCGCCTGCTCGAGCACGAGTGCATGGCGGTTGAAGTCGAGGGACGCGGTGATCTCACCTCTGGCCTCGAGCTCGCCGAGGATCACGGGCAACTCCGTGCGCAGGCCCACTCCTCCGCGGGCGGTGAGGTCGAGACGCTCGAGGTGCTCCGAATCGTAGTGGGCGACGCGAGGGACCGTCAGCCCGTCGACCAACTCGCTCACGAGCGGCGAGGCCCCCTTCAGCGCGAGCGCCTGGAGCAGGTCGGCGGCCGCTTCCGGCGTGCGCACCACGTACGTCGCGCCCACCCCCGCCCCCCCGTGCGCACCGGCGATGGCGTGGAGGCCGACCTGCGCCTGGCCGTTGACCTGAACGCGAAATTCCCCTGATTCATCCCGGGCCGCGGTGACGCTCAACTTCCCTCCGTTGTGGGAGACGAGCCCGGAGATCTCGAGTTCCATCGCGCCCGGCTTCGGCACGCGATCGAAGTACTCGAACAACTGCTGCTCACCGAGATGCCGCTTCCCCGCGAACTCACGCTCGGCAACGCGGGCCTGCTCGACCCGGTTCGATTCGACCGGGTGGGCCGACTGCGTGGCCTTCGTCGACTCGGTGGACTGCGACTGAGACTCGGGCTCGCACGCCAGCGACTGATTCGATCCTTCGACCTTGATGCTCAGGGACGGCTCCTGGGGACTGCGGGGTGTCCGCACTTGCTTCGCACCAGCCGTTCCAATCGCGGCCACCGCCGATTCCGCGGAGTTCCGCGCCGCCGCCGTCCGCGGGTGGAGACGATGCGAGCGCCGGCGCGGACGAACTCCGGGCCAGCAACCCA
>JBBRUE010000308.1:0-7771 GCA_038248085.1 Myxococcales bacterium
ATCGTCCGCAGCAAGACGGGCACCGGCAAGACGGCCGCCTTCGGCATGCCGGTCATCGACCAGATCCCCAAGGGGGCCCGGGGCGTCCACGCGCTGATGATGTGCCCCACCCGCGAGCTGGCCATCCAGGTGGCGGCGGAGCTGGTGGAGCTGGCGAAGTACCGCGACATCGAGGTGGTGTGCATCTACGGCGGGTCGTCGATGCAGCAGCAGGAAGAGGCGCTGCGGCGCGGGGCGGCGATCGTCGTCGGCACGCCGGGCCGCATTCACGATCACATTCGCCGCGGCAACCTCAAGCTCGACAAGTGCACCCACGCCGTCCTCGACGAGGCCGACGAGATGCTCAACCAGGGCTTCTACGAGGAGGTCACGCGCATCCTCGACTGCCTCCCGCCCAAGAAGCAGGTGCTGCTCTTCTCGGCGACGGTGCCGGAGAACATCAAGCGGCTGATCATGAAGTACACGACGGACGCCCAGACGCTGCTGCTCTCGGGCGACGTGTACACCGTCGATCACATCAACCACATCCGCTACGAGCTGTCCGACGCGTACCCCAAGCCGCGCAACCTCCTCTACGTGCTGGAGATGGAAGACCCGGACAACGCGATCATCTTCTGCAACACGCGCGATGACACCGAGCTCGTCACCGCGGTGCTCAACCGCAACGGCTTTGACGCCGAGCTGCTCAACGGCGACCTCGCGCAGAAGGAGCGCGAGCGCGTGATGGGCCGCGTGAAGCGCGGCGAGCTGGCCTTCATGGTGGCCACCGACATCGCGGCCCGCGGCATCGACATCAGCGACCTCGGCCACGTCATCAACTACTCGTTGCCCGAAGATCCCTCGGTCTACCTCCACCGCGTCGGCCGCACCGGCCGCATCGGCAAGAAGGGCACCGCCCTCAACCTCACCTCAGGCCGCGAGCTGGCCACGCTGACGACGCTCGAGAAAAAGTACAACGTGAAATTCGAGACCAAGCCCATGCCCACCGCCGAGCAAGCAGCAGAGATGTGGTCCGAGCGTCACGTGAAGCTCTTGAAGGAAGCTGCCCAGGGCAGCATCTACGAGGGCTTCCTCGCGCTCGCCAGCACCCTCAAGCTGCGCCCCGACGCCGACGAGATGATCGCCTTCATGCTGCGCTACTTCTTCACCCACCGTCGCATGGAGAAGGCGCAGCAGGAAGGGGGCGAGCCCACGGTCGAAGGGGCGGTCGCCACCACCACCCCTCCCGAGCCCCAGCACTCGCGCGGCGAGCGGCCCCGCGAGGAGCGCGGCAGCCGGCGTGAAGGCGGACGCGAGGGCGGCCGTGACGGAGGCCGGGGGCGCGATCGCGAGGCCCGGGGGCCCCGCGAGGATCGCCCGCCGCGCCGGGACCGCGAAGAGAAGACCGTGCCCGTCGGGACGCCGTCCATCGCCCGCACCGAGCCGTCGACGACGAGCGAGGTCTCGGCCACCAAGTCGGTCGAAGGTGCCGCCCCCGTCGAGTCGAAGCCCCGCGCGCCTGCGGCTCCGTCGAAGAAGCGCCTGACCGACCGCGAGATGTTCGAGCTGATGCAGGCCGGCAAGCCGCTGCCCCCCATCGACGACCCGACCACCGACACCGCCCCCAGGGAGACCTCTTCGACCGAGCGTCCGCGCCGGGAGCGCAGCGATCGCGGTGAGCGGGGCGCCGATCGCCCGGGACGTGGCGAGCTCCGCACCCGCGCCCCCGGCGATCGCCCCGAGCGCGAGCGCCGGCCCCGCGAAGAGGTCGAAGTGGCCCCCGGCAACCTGCGGCTCTGGCTCAACCTCGGCAAGGCCGACGGCGTCGACGAGGCCTCGCTGAACTCGGCCCTCTCGGCCCTCGGCGCCCCGAGCGACAAGGTGGCGAAGCTCGAGCTGCGCGGCACGTACTCGTACGTGCACGTGGCCGAGGCCGATGCCCCGGCGTTCGAGACCGCGGTCACCGGCAAGCAGCACGGCGAGAAGGCCCTTAAGATCGAGCGCGCCCGCCGCTGAGCCTCGAGCCGTGCGCGCCCCCCACGGAGCTCGATGTGGGGTGCACGACGAACCCGCAGGGCTCACCTGTGAGCGCTGCGGGATTTTCATGTGCCGCGCGTGCTCTGCCCGCTGGTGTGAGCCCCGCTGCCCGGCCTGCCGCCCCCGCTACGGCGCGGCGGAGCTCGACGAGCGGAGGATGCACCGGGTCAAGCGCGAGCCGTTTCTGAGGTGCGACGTCTGCGGCCTCGAGGGCCCGCGTTTCGATGGCGCCCTGCCTGGGCGCGTCGGTGACCTGGTCAAGGCTATTTTCAACCTGGGCCCGACGACGGCCCTGGCGGCCCCGATGTGCCCGGGCTGCGAGCGCACCGATGGGCTCGAGCCGAGCCTCGCCACCGACCTGCCACGGCCCGCGGGCTGGGACGAACTGAGAGCGGAGCAGTCAGGGGCCCGCTGGCGGAACGCCCTGCTCTCGGCGCTCATGCTGGCCCTGGTGCTGGGGGGCGTGGTCCTCGTCGCGTGGCGGACGTGGTCGCTGGTTCAGGATCAGTGAAGCGAGGACCTGCCCGAGCGCACGACTCAGACCGTCGGCTGCGCCTGCGCCGGGGCTTCGGCGACGCTCTTGGAGCGGCCGCGGAACTCCAACATCGAGCTGATGCCGACGTAGAGGAAGCCCATCTGGAAGAGCACCAGGAAGGGCATCGAGGTCCAGATCTCCTCGGTCCACGCGAACCACACGGCGACCGTGAAGTAGATCCCGAAGAGGATCTCCACCACCGGCACCCAGTTGCGCTTACCGCGGTAGGCCTTCTGCACCGCCTTGACCGAGCGCCCTTCGGAGCCGGTCTTCGGAGTGCGGGTGAACTCCGACTGCTTGTCGAGGAGCGCCTCGACCACGGCCTTGGTCTGGTTGATCGCCATGCCGATGCCGAGGCTGAGCACGAACGGGAGGTACTTGATGCGGTTCCACCAGTTGAGGCCGAGCTCGCGCCCGGTCGCCACGTAGAAGAAGCCGACCGACGCCGTCGAG
Organism: Myxococcales bacterium; assembly: GCA_038248085.1. Lineage (GTDB taxonomy): Bacteria > Myxococcota > Myxococcia > Myxococcales > Myxococcaceae > Archangium_A. The sequence goes on from JBBRUE010000308.1 coordinate 3,005, forward strand.
GCGAGGAACACCGGCAGGTCGAGCCAGAGCGTCGTGTACAGGCCGTGCTTGAAGCGCAGCACCATCGAGATGGGCATCATCAGCGACAGCACCACCATCAGCAGGTACGCGATGTTGTTCGAGAGGTGGAAGAAGGCCTCTTTCTTCACCTCGTAGGGCAGGTTGCTGCGGAGAATCGAGGGGAGCAGCTTCTTGGCCGTCTGGATCGAGCCCTTCGCCCAGCGGTGCTGCTGCGACTTGAAGGCGTTCATGTCGACCGGCACTTCGGCCGGCGAGATGACCTCGGGCAGGAAGACGAACTGCCAGCCCTTGAGCTGCGCTCGGTACGAGAGATCGAGATCTTCGGTCAGCGTGTCGTGCTGCCAGCCGCCGGCGTCCTTGATGGTGTTGCGGCGCCAGATACCCGCGGTGCCGTTGAAGTTGAAGAAGCAGCCCGAGCGGTTGCGCGCGGTGTGCTCGATGAGGAAGTGCCCGTCGAGGAGGATGCTCTGCGCCTGGGTGAGGATGCTGAACTCACGGTTCAGGTGGCCCCAGCGCACCTGCACCATGCCCACCTTGTCATCGACGAAGAACGGCACCGTGCGGGTGAGGAAGTCGGGGCTGGGAACGAAGTCGGCATCGAAGACCGCGACGAACTCGCCCTTGGCGAGGTGCAACCCGTTCTCGAGTGCACCGGCCTTGTAGCCCTGGCGGTTGGTGCGGTGGATGTAGACGATGTCGACGCCCTTCTCGCGCCACTGCTCGACCCGCGCGCGGGCGATGCCGCACGTCTCGTCGGTCGAGTCGTCCAGCACCTGGACCTCGAACAGGTCGCGCGGGTATTCGATGCGGCACACCGAATCGACCAGGCGCTCGACCACGTACATCTCATTGAAGATCGGCAGCTGCACCGTCACGCGCGGGAGCTTCGCCATCGGCGCCTTGGGCGTCGGCAGCTTGTACTTGTGGCGGTAGTACAGGTACGCCATCCGATAGCGATGCGAGCCGTACAGAGACAGCACGGCCAGCACGCTGAAGTAGACGGCCAAAAATGCGATTTCTACGGGGCTCATTCGGGCGCCGGCCTCTCCAAGTGCCCGGAACTTCTGACGAATCCACCTCCCGGGCGAAGGACGAGTCCTTCTAGGGAGGATGGCCCCGGCTGTCAAACCCTTCGATCGATTGGAGAAGGATCGGATTTCGGGGCAAGCCGACCCGGAGGTCAGCGGCGGTGCAGCACGGCGCCCGCGTAACTGTCGGCGATCAGCTGCGCCTTCTGCAGTTCGCGCTCGTCGGCGACCGAACCTTCGAGCAGCAACGTCTGCCCCACGCAGGTGGCGTGCGCGTTCTTCAGGCCCTCCCGCTGGAGCGCAGCGGTGATGTTCTGGGCGACGGCGGGCAGCACCCGCGGGTCGAGCCGGGCGAGGATCTTCACGTTGGCATCGTCGCCGACGAGCACGCGCAGGCGGCGCAGCTCCTCGGTCGAGTCGAGCAGGCCGTCGATCACGGTCTGGCCGGCGAACTCCTCGATGCGCAGCGACGGGTTCACCATCGCCTTGACCAGCTTACCCAGCTCGGTGGTGTGGCCGTCGTCGACCACCACCTGGCGGGTCTCGTGACCCTTCGCCGTCCACAGGGTGATGGTGGTGCGCCCCCGGTTGCGGGCGGTCAACAGCAGCTCGCCCTTCGCGGTCGGGGTGACGTCGACGATGTTGGGATCGCCCACGCCCACCTTGGTCACGTTCTGCACCCGCAGGACTTCCTGGGTGCCCGGCACGAGACGAACGGGGTCGGCGGCGAGACACAGCGTCAGCAGCGCAGTGATCATCGCTTCAGTCTGGCGTGGACCGCCGCCGGCGAAAAGGTGGGGAGGGTGCCTACCCGGCGTGCCGCTCGACCATCACCCGGGGCGCGACCTGTGGCATCGGGCGGACGTCGACGTTCTCGAGCTCGGCGAGCGCGAGGAGCTTCTCGCAGAGATCCTCGAAGCTCAGGCCGCGGGCCTTGGCGATCTTCGGGAGCAGCGAGGTGGGGGTCATGCCGGGGAGCGTGTTGACCTCGAGGAGGACCTCGTTACCGACGTCGGGGCAGATGAAGTCGATGCGCGCGGCGCCCTTGCAGCCCAGGGCCCGGTAGGCGGTCAGCGCCATGGCCTCGAGGTTGGCGGTGCGGGTCGTGGAGAGCCGCGGAGGGAGGTGGTAGCGCGCGCCCCCCTCGTACTTGGTGGAGTAGTCGAAGGTCGCGGCCGGCGAGCTGATCTCGCAGCAGCCGAGCACCTCACCTCCGAGGATGGCGACGGTGACCTCGCGGCCCTTCACGTACCGCTCGACGAGCGCCTCACCACCGTAGCGGCACGCCGACGCGACCGCGGGGCGGAGCTGGTCGAGGGTGTGCACCAGCGACAGCCCGACCGACGAGCCACCCGAGGCGGGCTTCACCACGCAGGGGAAGCCGAGGTCGCAGTGGAGCTCCTCGACGTTCTCGAGCTCCGCGATGCCGACCGCGTAGCCGGCGGGGGTCGCGAGGTTGTGCTGGCGGAACAGCTTCTTGGCGAAGCCCTTGTTCATCGCCAGCGCCGAGGCGAGCACGCCGGAGCCGGTGTACGGCACGCCCATCACCTCGAGCAGGCCCTGGACCTTGCCGTCTTCGCCCATGCGGCCGTGCAGCGCGAGGAAGGCGACGTCGACGCTCGCGTGGCGCAGCGACTGGTCGAGGCCGGGGCCAGCCATGACGCGCGTCACCGCGTGACCACGCTTCTCGAGGGCGGTGGCGATGGCCTCGCCCGTCTTCACCGAGATTTCCTTCTCTTCACCCCACCCGCCGAGCAGCACTCCAACGCGTCGCTGATTCATGTGTTCCCGTGTCTCCTGAGCCGCGGTCTTGCGCCTCAGTACCCTTGAAAAGCAGGAGCCGTGCCGCCCCGAAGAGGGCGTCGGCTGTACACGCTACAGGCCTGTTTCGCGATGTCGAATTTCCCACCCACGCGGGCGCGGGCGGGCGGACACAGGCCGGGGAACGTTCAGAAGTTCCGCAGGTCGTCGTGGTCTTCGTCCTTCTTCTTCTTCTCGAGGGCCTCGCGCTTCTTGCGTTCGTCGTCGTCCTTCTTCTTCTTCTCGGCGTCGGCGCGGGCCTTCTCTTCCTCTTCGGCCGCCTTCTTCTTCTCTTCTTCTTCCTTCTTGCGGCGCTCTTCTTCCTGCTGCTTCTTGCTCTGCTTGCCGGAGACCTTCGACTCCTCGGCCTTCTTCGCGCGCTCCTCTTCTTCCTGGCGCTTCTTGTCGTCGGCGGCGCGCTTCTCTTCGTCCTTCCGCGCCTTCTCGTCTTCCTTCTTCTGGCGGGCCTCGTCTTCGCGCTTCTTCTTCTCGAGGGCATCGCGCTACTTTTTGGAGAGCTTCTTCTCGCCGTCGTCATCACCCTTCTTCTTCGCGGCCGCTTCTTCCTCGGCGCGGCGCTTGTCGTCGGCCGCCTTCGCCTCCGACTCCTTGCGGCGCTCGTCTTCGCGCTTCTTCTCGTCTTCGCGGCGGCGTTCGTCGTCCTGCCGGCGCTCCTCCGCGGCGCGCCGTTCGTCGGCGGCGCGACGATCGGTCTCGCGGCGCTTGAGATCGTCGGTGCCCGCCTTGTTCCCCTTCTTCTCGGGCGCCTGCGCTTCGTCTTCGGCGGCGCCGGTGTTGGTCAGCAGCAGCACGCCCCCGGTGGCCGCCGCGGCGATGGCCACGAGGTACGAGACGTCGGCGATCAGGGCAAAGGTCTGCCCATCGCGCTTGAAGTTCTCGGAATCGAAGGTCCGGGTCTGGGGCGTCTGCTTCCAGTCTTCCGCCTTGCCGCTGGCCTTCGCCCCGAAGGCGATGCCGGTCGCGAGGCCCGCCACGCCGACGCCCAGCAAGGCAAAGCCGGCGATGGTCTTCACCGGCGAGCCACCCCCTCCTTTGAAGTGATGCACCGGGTCCTTGCCGTCGCGCCTGGCGTCCTTGCCGGTGAGCCCGTCGAAGAAGTTGGTGAGCGACTCGGGGTCGCCGGAGGTCACCGTGGCGGTGCGGAACGAAGCGTTGTGGCCGTCGCGCGCCTCGAGGCGGATACCGATGACGTCGAGCTTCTCGCCGGTGAGGCTCTTCTTCGCCAACACCAGCAACACCTGGTCGAGCTGGGCCACCTTGCCGAGCGCCTGGGCCGCGGTGTCGCGCGTCGAGCCCTCGGGATCCTTCTTGATGTCGGTGACGGCCTTCTTCCAACCGGGGCCGAACTCGGCCGAGGCCAGGGAGAGGACTTCCTCGCCCGGCGACGCCTGGCTCTGGGCGAGCGCGTAGCCGCCCTGCGACGCGGTGACGAAGTGCTTGGCGCCGGTCAGGCCCGCGACGGTGACCGGGCTGATGCCGCGGTAGGCGCCGTCGACCCACACCCGGGCGCCGGGCGGCTCGGTGCGCACCAGCAGCTCGCCCTTGGCGTTGGCGGCCAGCTTGCGCTGCGCCTCGGCGAACTTGATGAGGTCAGGGTTGAAGAACGAGGGGCTGAACTCCGCGCGGGGCGAGAGGGCGATGACGGCCTCGATGTCTTTCCTGGCGGGCGCGGTCTCCCCGCCGGTGGCGTGGCCGGCGGCCTTCATGATCCAGGCGTCGAGCACCCCCGCGAAGTCGCGCGAGAGGTCGCCGTCCTGGAGCGTCTCGAGGGCCCGGGTGAAGAGCTCAGTGGCCTTCACGTTGTCGAGGTCGTCGAGGGCCTGCTTGCCGGCCTTCATCTGCTCGCGGGCTTCCTCGATGCGGGCGTCGCGCTTCTTCGCCGCCGCGGGGCTGAAGG
>JBBRUE010000309.1:0-7759 GCA_038248085.1 Myxococcales bacterium
ACCGCCGAGGCGATCGCCGCAGGGGCGTTCGCGATCATCTGCGCGATGCGACCCGGATCCGTGAGGGCCGGAACTGCGATGTTGCCAGCGCCAGGAGCAAAGCGCTTGGTGATCGAGTCAGCGAGCTTGCTGATCAGCTTGTCGATGCCACCGTTCGCCAGGTCCTGAAGCTTCGCCAGGCCCTTGCCCAGGAGCTTCTCGCCGAGGGCCTTGAGGGGAGACGGGAGGGGGAGCGCGCTGAGGGCGCCCTTCAGGAAGCCAGCGCCCTTCTGAAAGATGTCACCCGCGACGCCCTTGAGGAGGCTGCTGGCCGCCGGCGCGATCGCCTGGATGACGGAAGGAAGAACCTGCTTCACGAAGCCGCCGAGAGCCTTACCAACGCTACCGAGGAAACCCATTGTGAGCCTCTTTCTTGATTGTTCCGGAGAACCATTTCCCCGGCCCTGCTGCGAAAGTTATCGAATCTGCTTGTCCCCAAGTTTCCTGGGGATTTCTCATTTCCTGGCAAGCGCCTGCAACATCGCGGAAACCTTCATATTTTCAGCCGATTCAGGCTTCGAATATTGCTGGGCGCGGCGCAGATCCTCGAGCGCCTGCGTCTTCTGGCCCTGGAGGAGCTTCACTTCCGCGCGCCCAAGGTAGGCACCAGCGTCCTGAGGAGCGATCTTGAGGGCCACATCGTAGGCCGCGACGGCGCCCGCGGGGTTTCCGGCGGCCATCTCCACCACGCCCAGCGCCTTCGCGAAGTACGGATCCATCGGGTTGATCGCGTAGAGCCCCTGGAAAACGGTGCGGGCCTCGTTCACCTTGCCTTGGTAGTAGAAGTAGTAGCCCGTACGCGCGATTGAGTAGAGTTCCTCATCGGTGTAGCCGCGCACCTCTTTGAGGGTCGCCTTGCCGTCCGCCCATTTCTGGAGTCGCTGGGTGAGGGCTGCGTCGTCAGACATCAGTAGCCCTCGGCCTGCGTCTCTTCGCGGCGGCGGCGTTCGATCTCAGCCATGTCATTGCTCACGTTGCCGACCAGTTCGAGCATCTGCGACTCGCGGGCGAGGAGCGACTTGAGGCGCTCGACGCGGTCGGGCGCGGCCCGGAGCGAACCAAGCCCGCGTTGAAGCGCGTCCTGCTGCGACTCGGCGAGCCGATCCGCGACGGTGCCGAGAGGGCCGCGATCGAGGTAGCCCTCGACGTCTGCATCGTGGCCAGCCGGGCCGGGGGGCAGGGGCAGGCGAATCTCTTCGGCGGAGTGCGCTGGGCCGATGGAGTCGAGGAGTGCGTTCGAAGCCAGCGCCGGGTTCTTCGGGTCACCCTTTTTCCGGACGTTCTTCTTGTCGAGCTGGGCACGGTCGACGAGCTTGCCGCGAACTTCTCGTGGGCCGCCCCAGGGCCAGGCAGGAGCGCGCGGTTGTTGTCCTCCACCGATCTTCGCCATCACTCACTCCTTACTTCTTCTTGTTGGCCTGCTCCTGCTGCTGGAGCGCCGAAACGAAGTTGAGGACCTCTGCGACGGCGTCGTAGAGCTCTTCCGGGACTTCCTGGCCGACGTCCACCCGGTACAGCGCGCCGGCCAGGGTGGTGTTCTTCATGAAAGGAACGCCGTACTGCTTGGCGATCTCCCGAATTTTCTCCGCCTTCAGCCGCATGCCCTTCGCGATGATGCGCGGGGCGTTGTCCTTCTCGCGGTCGTACTTGAGGGCAATGGCCATGTCGGGATCTTCAGGCACGCTCCGTAAACCCTAGCACGCAGCCCCGCGGGGCACGTCAAGCGGCGGGCTTCGTCCGCGCCTGATTGAGCTGGTAGACGAAGTTGAGAACCTCGGCGACCGCGTCGTACAGCTCCTCGGGCACTTCCTGGTTCACTTCGAAGCGCAGCAGGGCGTGGGCCAGCGGCACGTTGCGCAACATGGGCACGTCGTGCTGCCTGGCCAACTCGCGAATGCCTGCGGCTCGCAGCTCGATGCCCTTGGCGATGATCCGAGGCGCCCCATCGTGTTCGCGATCGTACTTGAGCGCGATGGCCACGTGCTCGGGGTTGGTGACGATGACGTCGGCCCCCTTCACGGCCTCCATCTGGGCGCCCTCGAGCAGCTCGTGCGCGAGTTCCTTGCGCTTCGCCTTGTGGTGCGGGTCCCCCTCGGACTCTTTGTATTCCTTCTTGACGTCGTCCTTCGACATCATCTGGTCCTTCATGTAGCTCTTGTGCTGCCACCACACGTCGAAGATGGCGAAGCCGGTGAAGAGCAGCACCACCTTCACGCAGACCCGGTACACGAGCTCGCCCATGACCATCATGGTGATCGCGGCGGAGCCGTGGATCGTCGCCACCACCAGGCCCATCGAGTCGCGAACGACCCCGAAGACGACGTAGCCGGTGACGCCGAGCTTCAGCATCGACTTGACCAGTTCGACGAGCTGCTTCTTCCCGATCAGGTTCTTCAACCCGGAGATCGGGTTGAGCTTGTCGAACTTCGGCATCACCGCGTCGAGGGCGAGGAGCGCGCCGACCTGGAGGAACTCCATCAGCCCGCCCGCGATCGCCGCAGAGAACGCGATCGGGATGCAGATCAGCATGAGCGCCTGCAGCGACAGCATGATCAGCTGGGAGGTCGCCAGGTGGAGGTCCTGAGGGTGGGCGATGTGATCGATCGCGAAATAAAACAGTTCCTTGATGCGCGTCTCGAAGGAACCCCAGGTGGACTTGACCACGGTCATCGCCACCGCGAAGGCGACGACGCCCGACAGGTCCTTGCTCTTCCAGACGTTGCCCTGCTTGCGAGCATCGTCGATCTTCTTTTGCGACGGTTCTTCCGTCTTGTCGCCGCCCTCGGACATGGTCGGCCTCGCCTAGGACAGCAACAGCAGGGCCTGCCTGAGCCAGCGGAACATCACGCCGTACTCGCCCACGATTCGGTCGAGGATCAGGTGGATCGCGGTGACCATGATCATCACCGTCACCACCGGCTTGATCTGCATCGCGACGAAGAAGACCTGCACCTGAGGCGCGACGCGGTTGATCATGCCCAGCGCGAGGTCGACCAGGAACGTGGCCAGCAATACCGGTGATGCGAGCGCGAGCGCGATGCGCACCATGTCGCCGAAGACCCGAAGCACCGTCTCGAAGAAGGCCCAGTTCCCGTGACTGAACCGCGGGTACTGGTCGAGCGGGATCAGGGCCAGGCTGTCACCGAGCGTCTGGATGACGATGTGGTGGCCTCCGAGCGACAGGAAGAGCACCGTCGTCATCTGCATCTGGAGGTTCGAGAAGAGCGAGGCGTTCTGACCCATCGACGGGACCATGAGCTGGGCCTGGTTCGTGCCCGCCATGGTGTCGATCAGACTCCCTGCGGCGTTCGCGGCATCGAAGACCAGGCTCACGATGAAGGAGATCGTCAGCCCGATGAACAGCTCCTTCAACATCAGCGCGATGAAATAGAAGGCCGAGATCGGGATGTTGCGAACCTGCGCGATGATCACCGGGTAGAGCACCAGGCCCAGCATCACGCCGAGGCCCAACTTGACCTCCTGCGGCACGGTCTCACCACCGAGGAAGGGGGTGAGGATGATCACGGGCAACACCCGAGTCATCAGCAGCGCGAACGCCATCAAGAGCTGGGTGAAGTCGATCTGGATGCCCAGCTCATGGCGGAGCGCAGCGACCAGTTCCTGTGCTTCGGCTGCGCCCATGGATCAGTGGCCGATCAGGACCGGGAAGCGATCGTAGATGTTGAACGTGAACCGCAGGAGGTTCGTGCCCATCCACGGCCCGGCGAGGCCCAGCACGCCGAAGATGATCACCAGCTTGGGCGCGAAGGAGAGGGTCTGCTCCTGGATCTGGGTCGCCGCCTGGAAGACCGAGATCATGAAGCCGATGACCAACGAGAGAATGATGGGCGGGCCCGACAACACGAGGACCAGAACGAGCGCCTGCTGGATGACGTAGGTGAGTTGGTGCATGGGTCCCTCAGAGGTAGCCGACGACGAGGCCCTTCGCGATCAGGTACCACCCGTCGACGAGCACGAAGAGCAAGAGCTTGAAGGGCATCGAGATGGTCGTCGGCGACAGCATCTGCATGCCGAGCGCGAGGAGGATGTTGGCGACCACCATGTCGATCACCAGGAAGGGCACGAACAACAGGAAGCCGATCTGGAAGGCCTCCTTCAGTTCGGAAACCACGAACGCGGGAACCAGCACGAGGAAGTCACGCTCCCCGATACCGACGCGGTCCTCGGGTTTTCGCAGCTTGAGCGCCAGCGAGTAGAAGAGCGTGCGGTCCTTCGTCGTCACTTTCTTGAGCAGGAAGTCCCGCAAGGGCTCCTTGCCCCGATTGGCGGCCTGAATGAGCGTATCGACGGTCTTCGCATCCATCAGCCCGCCGCTCTGCGTGATGTCGGCGGCGTCGGCCGCACGGAACATCGCCTGGCCGACGGGAGCCATGATGTAGACGGTGAGGATGATCGCCAGCCCGGTGATGACCTGGGTGGGGGGAATCTGCTGGGTCCCGAGCGCCGAACGGACGATCGACAGCACGACCGAGATCTTCACGAAGCTCGTCACCATCATCAGCACGAAGGGCGCGAGGCTCATCGCCCCGAGCGCGATCATCAGCACCAGGGGCTTGTTGGCGAACGAGTCGCCACCATCGAGGCGCGCGCCACCCATCACTTCTTCGACCGGCGCACCCTTCCCCTTCTTCCCCTGCGCCATCGCGATGGCGGGCTGCAGGAGTACCGCGATCGAGAACAACCACACCCCCGCGCGCATGGAAGACGAGAGGCGTTCGGTCACGGGTGCGGTCCTCATGTGGCAGGGGGCGGCGGCGGTGCGTCTTTGCGGCCGAGCAGCTTCTGAAGGAAGGGACTGAGCTGCGCAGGCTGAGGGGCGGCCGATTGAGCCCGGAGCCGGTCCACCTCGGCGCGATCGAGCTTGGCGATCAGGGTGAGGGCGCCATCGCCCCCGCCGACGAGGAGCACCTCACCGGCGGCCTCGACGACGAACAGGGCTCGCTTCTGATCGAGCGTCACCCGCTCGAGCACGGTGACCATCGCGGTGCCCACCACCGGACGGATTCCCATCAGCCGGCGCAGGCCCACGTTGAGGGTCAGCCATGCGAGCCCAATCACCAGCACCAGCACGATCATCGTGCGGGCCAGGGTCCAGCCGAGGTTGAGCTCCTCGGCGGCAAGGTCGGGAGGTTCCGAACGTGGGATCTCCGGCTCGGCGAGTCGATTGCCATCGTCCTGGGGGACGAGCGCAGAGGCCACGGCGCCCGCGTCGTTCACGGGCGCTTGCGCCGACGCAGCCGGGACGAAGATCAATGAGAGCGCGAGGGACAACCACACCAGCCGGAGCACGGGCGCAAGCTACCTGACGCGCCCCGCTAGGTCACCCTGCCAACGAGAGGATGCGTACGCCAAGGTTGCCGTCGATCTCCACCAGTTCACCGCGGGCCACGACCTTGCCATTGACGGACAAGTCGAGCGGCTCACCCGCCACCCGGTTCAGATCGAAGACGTGGCCGACCTTCAGGGCGACCACCTCCTCGGCAGTGGTGGACACGCGGCCCAGTTCGACCGCGATCTGCAGGGGAATGTCATTCATCAGGTCGGCGCCGCCGGCGCTCTGCGCGTCTTCCACGTCGTTTCTCCCTCGCACTGCTCCAGGTGTCGTCGATTCATCATCTTCGGCTGCGCCCAATTCGGCATCGGGCGGGGGCGCTTCGCCTCCCTCGTCGGGACCGCCGGGCGGCGGTGGGCCTCCGAGGCTGAAACCCGCGACCTTCGCGAGGAATCGGCCGTCTTCCACCGAGATCTCCGCGTCGAGGTGGCCCGTCCGCCCCAACCCCACGCGCAGCTTCGCGGTCCCACCCTCGCCCTGGTCGGGCCGGCAGCTCAGCGCATCCACCAGCACGACGTCGCGCTCGCGCAGCTGCGCCAGGTCGGTGGCAGAGATCTCGACGTTCCCGATCTCTGCGCGCACGAACGTCTTCACGTTGCGCAACCGAGAAAGGTGCGCCTCGGCGTCGGCGGCGCGGCGCGAGCGGCGCACGGAAGCATCTCCAGGCGGGTTCGCCGCCGAGAGCACGTCCTCGGGAATGACGATGCGCACGTAGCCGGAATGGCCCCCGAACACCGCCTTGAGTTGAACGACGGCGAGGTTCTCGGTCTCGGGAATCAGGCCCTGAATCTCGCTGAAGCCCCGCACTACGCCTTCGATGCGCAGCTTGGGGAGCGCGGGGTCGAGCGAAGGGGCCAGCGCCTTGAGGGTCTCGATGATGACATAGGTCATCACCCCCTCTTCGATGTCCGTCAGCGGGCGGAGCGCCACGGCCTCGCCCGCCCCACCCAGGAGCATGTCGATGGCGTGGTGGGCCAGACCGAGTTCGACCTCGAGGAGCCCGCGCGTCTTGTTGGGCTGCGGAGTGAGCACGGCGAGAAAAGTCGTCTCGCCGATGTAGTGCTGGAGTTGCGACATCGGCACCACGTGCACGTACTCGACCTGCATCGAGACTTGCTCCTCGAGCATCTCCTCGAGGCGCTTGCGTACGGAAGTCGAGACCTCACCAGTCGCCCGCACGTTGGGAATGACCCACTCGAGGTTCTTCACGAGCAGCGCGTGGCGCTTGCTGACCTTCTCGAGGTTGCTGAAGACAAATGGCCGCCAGGCCCTCCCGGACTTGGAGAAGGTCGGCGCCTTGATCAGCATCGTGTGTTCCGGCGGCCGGCCGGGTGATCGAGAACTCACCCGCGCGCCTCGACCTTGAAGTCCTCGAGCGTGAGCCCTCGCGCGCCGAGGGCAGCGCGCAGGGCATCACCCTGCTCTTCGATCATCTTGAGGACGTCCTTGTCGGAGCCCTGGAACACGGCCTTGATCTTCCCATTGTGGGCCGAGATCTTGACCGAGAGGCCCGACAACACGTCGCTGCGGAGATCGATCTGGAACTCGGTCTTCCCCATGGCGTTGGTGCCGATGCGCACCTTGTCGACGATCTTCTGGGCGACCTCGTTGGCGACCTTGCGGAGCCGGTCCGACCCCGAGGCCTCCTTGGTCTTCGCGACCGGAACCGGCGCCATCAGCGCGGGGTTGAAGCGGAAGCCGGGGTTGGCCGCCGCTCCACCGTCCTTGCCGTCTTTGCTCCCTCCCTGCTGTTGGCCGCCGCCCTTGTCGGCGTCGGCCTTGATGTCACCCTTCTCCCCGCGGGCCGACGCGGCGCCCCCGGTCGATTTCGATGAGCCGCTCGACTCCCCGGCCTCCTTCCGCTCGTCCAACCTCTCGCGCGAGACGCGCGCATCGCCGCTGCGGCCCTCGGCGCTGCGGGTGTTGCCGCTCTGGTCGGCTTGGCGGCTGTTGGCCGTCTGGGCCGTGCCTTCGTCACCGTGGGTCTTGGCCTGCTGCGTCTGGTCGCCCTCGGCGCGCGCGTTGCCCTGGATCTTCTGGTCCTGGTTCTTGGAACCCAGCTTCGACTTGAAGGCGCTCTCCTGCTGGGCGCCCTCTGCGCCCTTGTCGAGATGCTTGGCTTCCCCGGCGTGCCCGGCTTCCGCGGCCTCCAGCATGTGGGCGATGGCGCTGCGGGCGAGGTTCGACTCCTGCGCGCCCTGCGCATCCTTCTTCTGGCCCTGCACGAGCTTCGAGAACGCGTTGTTCTCGGTGGCTTTCTTGTTCTTCTGCGACTCCTCGGTGCGCTTGGCCTCAGCCAGCCGGGCGGTGAGGCGCGCGGCGTCGCGATCGTCTTCGACTCGGCTCATGACTTCTCCCGGCTGCGCC
>JBBRUE010000310.1:0-7741 GCA_038248085.1 Myxococcales bacterium
CTTCGAAGGCGATGCTCAGCAGGCCGTTGTAGCCGTCGGCGCGATCGTTCTCCTCGTCGGAGGCCGCGAGCCGGGTGGCGATGATCCGCGCCTCCGCGCCGCGACCCGACTTGAACAGCGGCCACACGCGCAGGTACTGGGGCGGCGGGCCGTACTTCTCTTCGTAGCGATCGAGGACCTCGAGGGCCTCCTCGTTTCGGTTCATCTCCGCGAGCAGGAAGTGCTCCTCGAGGAGCAGCTTCACCGCCCACTCCGGGTCGGCGTCGTCGAGCAACTGCTGCGCCTTGTGCACCCACGCCAGCGCGCGGGGCTGGTTGCCTTCTTCGTCGTGGTGCACCCGGGCCATGGCCCAGGTCGCGGGGAAGGACGTGGGGTTCTTCGCGAGCAGCTTCTCGGCCTGGTCGCGGGCCTTGATGAAGTGTTGCTTGTCGACCTCGTCGAGGAGCGTGCGCTCCTCGGCGGTGAAGGCGCTCTCGAGTCCCGCGAAGGCCGGGAGGCTCCAGAGCAACAGCATGAGGACCTCGCGGATCAGGTCGCCTCCAGCGTCGCGCGGGACAACTTCTCGATCGGCCCCTTCATCGAGTCGTTGAGCAGCCCATCGAGCTGCACGCCGGGCATCAACTCGAGCCGGTGCGCGAACAACGGGTACGCGAGCGCCTCGATGTCGTCCGACGAGACGTAGTCGCGGCCCTTGAGCAACGCGCGGGTCTGCAGCGCGGGAATGGCCTGCACCAGCGAGCGCGTCGACACGCCCTGCCGGGTGCGCTTGGTGTCCCGCAGCGCGGTGGCGATGTCGATGAGGCACTGCTGCACCAACTGCGAGACCGCGACCTTCTCGCGCAGCAGCCGACGCGCGGCCACCACCTCGCTGCGGTACACCTGCGGCAACTGCATCGCCACGCGGGGCTGGCCCCAGGTCTTGAGCACCTGCAGCTCGGACGCCGGGTCGATGTGCTTCATCGTCAGCTTGAAGAGGAAGCGGTCCAACTGCGCGAGCGGGAGCGGGTAGGTGCCCACCGAGTCGAGCGGGTTCTGGGTGGCCATCACGAAGAACAGCTCGTCGAGCCGGTGGCTCACGTTGTCCACCGTCACCTGCTTCTCGGCCATCGCCTCGAGCAGCGCCGACTGCACCTTGGGCGAGGTGCGGTTGATCTCATCGACCAGCAGCACCGAGGCGAACACCGGCCCGCGGCGGAACGAGAAGACGTTGGTGGTGGTGTCGAAGATGGTCACGCCGGTGATGTCCGACGGCAACAGGTCGGGCGTGAACTGCACGCGGCGGAAGGTGGCCACCCCGTGCGCATCGGTCGGCTCGTCGACGAAGGCGTGCCCCAGCGCCTTGGCCAGCGTGGTCTTGCCGGAGCCGGGGTAGTCCTCGAGCAGCACGTGGCCATCGGCGAAGAGGGCGACGAGCACCAGCTCGATGATCTCGTCGCGGCCGATGACGTCGAAGCGCATGCGGTCGCGCAGCCGGGCGGCCACCATGCGGACTTCATCGAGGGTCGTGAGCGGAGCGGACATGGTCTCTTTCGCGGGCGTCATCATCGGGTGAACCACCAGCCGACGGGGTTGAAGAAGGCCCCCAGCCGGTTGAGGAAAGGCGTGTTGCGGCGCAGCTCGTCGCGCGTCGCGCGGGCGAGCCCCTCGACCCGGGCGCGCGCCGCGGGGTCGTCGTGCCCGAGGGCGAGCTGCAGGTGCGTCGCGGTCAGCGCGACGAAGCTGGGGGCGCGGGCGGAGAGGCGCGCGGCGTGGCGTTCGCGGCTCTCGCCCGGGTGCCGCATCTGGCCGAGGTCGGACAACCCGTCGAGCACCGCGCGGTACACCAGCCGAGGCGAGCCCCGGCCCGCGCGCCGCCAGCCCTTCACCACGAAGGCCGCGACGAGCGCGAGGCCCGAGAGCACCACCGCGATGACCCCGAGCAGCTCCCACGGGATGACCAGCGGGGTGGTGTCTTCGAGCGAGCCCGGGGGTTGCCCGCGCGCGAGCTCGCCCAGCGCGGCCTCGAGGTCCTGGTCGACGTGCGCCGACGGAGGCTCATCGGAGCGCTCGGGCATGATGTCGAAGGTCACCCAACCCACCCCCTCGAGGAACAGCTCGGGCCACGCGTGGGCCTCGTTGGCGAAGATGAGCACCGCCGAGCCCGCGCCGCGCTGCTGGGTCTGCACGCCGTACCCGATGGCCACCCGCGCGGGGATGCCCTGGCTGCGGAGCAGGAAGACCGCCGCGTGGGCGAAGTGCACGCAGTAGCCGTGCAGGTCTCCGAAGAGGAACGAGGCGACGGGGTCGGTGCCCTCGAGGCTCTTGTCCTTGAGGGAGTAGAAGCCTTCCTTCTCGAGGTACTGCTTGAGGGCGAGCGCCTTCACCACGTCGTCGCCCACGAAGCGCGGGTCGACGTCGCGCACGATGCGGTCGGACAGCTCGCGGTACCGGGGGTCTGGGGGGTACTCGGTGTAGTGCGCGCGCTGCGCCTCCGACCAGTCGGCCGGCACCGAGCTGCGCCCGAGCATCCGCTCCACCGGTCGAATGAGGAAGAGCGAGTCGACGTCGTAGGCCGCCACGAAGCGGCGCGGGTTCGGGTTGGGGAGCGGCGCGAGCTCCTCGGGGAACCCGACGCCGAAGAGCTGCGCGTGGTCGACCAACAGGTACATCGAGGTGCGCAGCCGGCGGTGGAACGCCTCGACCTGCGGTGTCTTCACCCGCACCGGCGCGCCCGCGGGGAAACGCGTCGGCACGTCGGTGTCGAAGGTGCCCGAGGCGTCCTCCACCAGGCGCTCCCCCACCAGCGTCGAGCGGACCGCCTGGCGGAAGTAGAGCGCGTCGGAGTCGGGCAGGTCGTCGTGCAACACCGCGACGGCGATGGGCTCCGGCGGCTTCCCCCCGCTGCTGCCGTTCTTGTCCTTGTTCTTGTCGTCCTTGTCCTTGTCGTCGTTGTTCGAGCGGACGCCGAGCTCGTCTTCTTTCGGCACGTCGAGCCGCGGCGGCTCGCTGAACAACAGCACCGCCAGCCCACCGAGCAGGAGCAGCAGCATCGCCAGCAGGCGCCGCGTGCGGCTCGCGCGGAGCAGCAACACCGCCGACAGCGCCATCGCCGTCACCCCGAGCACCGCGAGCACCGGTTCGGGCTCGAGGCCGTGTGACCAGGCCCAGTCGCTCAAGAAGCGCGGCTGGTGAATGCGCATGTGCCGGTGGTCAGCGAAGGCGTGCGCCACCGAGCCGACGACCACCCCCAGCTCGACGAGGGAGAACGCGTGCCACCGCGTCGACACCAGCCGCAACGCGAGGAAGAACCCGAAGGTGGTCAGCCCGAGCACGAGGGCGTCGGCGGCCATCAGCGTCAGCCACGGCGGGAGGAACGAGCCGAACGACGAGAGCAGCCGCGAGGTGAGCTGGCCGACGAGCGCGAGGGCGAGCCCCAGCACCACCCAGCTGGCCAGGCGCAGCCTTTCGCCCTCGAGGCGGTGGGCGAGCAACGACGCGCCCAGCGTGCCGGCCACCGCAGCGACCAGCCCGGGCGGCGTGGCGAGCGACCACAGGTAGAGCACCACCGCGCCACACAGCAGCGCCGCCTTGAGCCCCACGATGGTGCGCGCGTCCTTCACAGCACCTGCCCCGTCGCGCGGTGGAGCACCTGCACCGGCAGGCCCTCGGCTTCGAGCGAGGCGCGCAGCTTCGCCAGCGACGGACGCGCGGCGTCGAGCGTGGCCTCGGGCTGAAAGAGCCACGACTCGAGACGCGAGGGCCGCGTGGGCTGCTCGCCCCCTTCATCGACGCCGATGATGACCGTGGCCTCCAGCGCGTGCCGGCGGAGGAACCCGACGAGCTTCTCGCGCCACGGGCCGTCGAGGGCGGGCGCGAAGACCAGGCACGAGGTGAGGCGCGCCGGGTCCATCTGCGCGGTGGGCGCGTCGAGCGACTCGGCGCCGTGCCCCTGCTGAGACCGCGAGTCGACGAGCTGGTCGAGCGCGTCGCGGGGGTTGCGGGCGGGCGCGCTGGCCCCGTCGGCGCAGAAGAGCAGGTCGGACCCGAGCAGCCCGGCTTCGACGTAGAGCCGCGCCGCGCCGGCGCTCGCCTCGTCTTCAGGGCCGGCGACGAAGAAGGCGACGCTCACCGGGCCGGGCGCCAGCGCGCGCTCAGGCATGCGCACCAGCAGCTTGCGGGTGCGCGCGTAGACCTTCCACAAGATGTGCCGCATCGAGTCGCCGTGGGCGTAGGCGCGCATCTCGACGAGGTCTCCCTCGAGGCGACCGGCGGGGTTGGCCACCGTCTCTCCCTGCGCGCGCCCCGCCGCGAGCTGCGCGCTCTGCTTCGCCGACGCGGGGGTGATGCGCAGCGCGGTGTCCCAGGGAACGTCGAAGCTGAGCCGGGTGAGGCCGAAGACGTCTTCCACGGTGAAGCGGCGGACGAGGCGCTCGAAGCGCCCGCGCTCCTTCGCGGTGATGACCTCCGCGAGCTCGCCGCCGATGGGCTCCAGCGTCACGTCGAGGCCCATCGGCTCGACCCAGCTCAACGAGACGTCGAGCACCAGCCAGCGACGCAGTGCGGGGAAGCGGAAGCCGGTGCCAGTGGCGCGCGCGGTCTCGATCGTCTCCGGCACCCCGACCAGCAACGCGCGCACCGAGCGACGCAACGAGAGCGTGCCGAAGGTCACCAGCACCAGGCAGCCGGCGACCAGCCCGAGGGCCACGAGGCCGGCCGGGTAGACGAGGAAGTCGGCCTCGGCGGGGCTCCACTTGAAGACGAGGCCGAGCGCGACGCCTAGCAGCACGAGGGCGCCGGGACGAAACGGAAACACGCGGCGCAGTCGCCCCAGGAGCCGCCTCATCACGCCGCTGTCTACCATGCATCGGAGGCCACGCGTTCCCGGCAAGAAGGGCGACCTCCATGAAGCGCCAGCGCGGTGCCCGAGGGTGAGGACCGCGCTCGCCGGAGCGCGCCTGGCTCCAACCCGGGAGCGGATCGCTCATTCCCGGTCGGCGGCTACGAGCCGGCTCGTTTGACCTCGCGAGTTCTCCAACGGCCACGCACACCGCCCGCGCAATTCCTGCAGCACGATTTCGCGCAGAGCGTGACCTCTGGTGTCCGGCCCGGGTCGTACCGTTGCTGTCTCACTTCAACTCTTCCGCACCACCAGCCACGACCCGGTGTCCCCGTTGCTTCTTCCAGAGTCGCCGAGCGTTCGGTCGCGAGTGCAGTCATGAAGGCGCGCGGTTTTCGGGCGCTGCAGGCAGTGACGCTGTGTCGGCCGTGGCGAAGGCCCCTCTTCGGCCGCACCCCGCCCTTCACCGAGACCGGGCTCAGCGGCATCACGGTCTGGACCGATGACGTCTACGAGGTCGGCGCGCTGCTCAACCTCGACGTCCTCAGTCCCGGCGCGCCGAACCTCTCGCTCACCGCGCGCGTGGCCATGGCGGAACGCCAACCCGAGGGCGCGCCCGCCGTGTTCCTGCTCGGGCTGGTCATCCTGCGTTTCCGCGAGGGCGCGTGGGAAGCACTGGAGCCGCTGCTCGCGCCCTGATCAGGTCCTGACGTCCACGAGGCTCAGGGACAGTCCGCTTCGCGCGGGATCCGCGCGCAGTCGACGATGCGGCTTTGCCCGGTCAGACCCTCGAGCATGATCAACACCGGCTCACTGTTGCCCGGCAGGTCGAAGCGCACCTGCGTCACCGGGGCGGTCGCCGGGTCGCAGCTCGAATTGCGGGGCGCGGCGCTGCTGGCCACGAAGCACAGCCCGTCGAGGGCGGTGAAGGTGATGGTGCCGTCGACGAGCGTGGGCACGAACACCGCGTCACCGACTTCACTCTGCCGATCACACACGCACCCTCCCTGGCACTTGGTGCCCGCGCCGCACGCCGCCGACGGGCACTGGCGGCCGAAGGGGTCGTTGCAGGGCAGCACGCCCCAACGCACCGTCCGCCCTGGAACGGCGTTGCGGACGGTGGGAAGCACGTCGATGCGCGTCGGTTGGTTGCGCGCGCGCGCCTGGGACCGGGCCTCCATCAGCACGTTCTGAATTTCCCGCACCGCGGCGGTTCGCCGGGAGTCGCGCGTCGCCTTGGTGTAGTTGTTGACGGCCAGCGCAGACATCACGCCGATCAGCGCCACCACGACCATGATTTCAACCAAGGTGACGCCTCGGCGATTCATGGCTCACCCGACAGTCGGAAGTTGCGTGGCGTGACCTGGAAGACCAGCCGCCGGCGCGAGTAGCCGTCGAGCGGAAAGCCTTCTTCATCGAGTCTGAAGGCCGGCCACTCGCCCTGCGCGTTGCGGACGCCCAGCGGCTGTTCCCTCGTCCGGTCGGCAGACGCCGAGCGGGTGACCAGGGACACTTCCACCACGCGAACCCGCCGCTCGAGCTGGAGCCTGCGGGCGAGGTTGGCATCACCGCCGACGTCCGCCGCCAGCACGTCGGCTCGCGGGGCAGGCGCCACCGCAACCGGGAGAATGCCGCCCGGCACCACGGGGCAACTCCCCGCGGTGCATTGGTCGAGGCCCGGACGGCCAGCCACCGTGTCCGGAAAGAAGGTGAGATTGTTGATGTTGGGGGTGAAGTCGGTCAGGCCGAGCCGGAAGGTCATCTGCTCGACGTCCCACATCAGGTCCTGCCAAGGCAGGGGGCCCGGTCCGTCCGGGTCGCGCTGAAGGCGGGGCCGCTGGGGCTGACCGACCACGCGGGGCTTCCAGTTGATTCGGTAGCTGACGGTGTTGAGCTGCAGCGCGTAGGCGCCGGCCGTGCACCAGAACGGGGCGCTGGTGGTCTCGCACGGGTCGCCGGCAGGCGGCGGGTTGTTGTTGCGGCCCGGGCTCGTCTCGAACCGGTTCGTCCCCGGAAGGCCTGTCACCTGGTGCACGCACGAGGCATTGAGGGCGGGGTTGACGAAGACGATGGTTTGCCCGTTCAGCGTCCCGGGCACGTCGGTTGCCGCGCGCGCCTCCGGTCCGAACGCGTCCCGAAAGCGGCACGACGAACACGAGCCTCCTCCTGAACCAAAACAGCCCATCGAGAGCATCACGGTGGGGTCGCCCGACATCAGGGTGATCGAGTCGCTGATGGCCCCTGCGTAGGGTGCCGTCGGCAACGCGAATGAGGAGTCGGCGGCGTACGGGTCGTCGGTGGTGATGGCGATCGCCGACGCCGAGTTGGTGCCACCCTGGTTGACCCGCGCGCTACCGATACCGAGGCCCGCGGTCTGGAGATCGATGGTGAGCTGGTCAGCCGAGGCGCGCCCCGCCACCTGGGCCTGCATCAGCTGCAGCTCCTTCATTCCCTGCTGCTGAAGATACATGCCGGCGGACAGGACCCCGGCGATGACGACGACGCTCATCGCTCCTGCAATCATCAACTCGATGAGGGTGAACCCCCTGGCAGTCTTCACGGCGCGACCCTCGTCTGCAGCGCCACGGCCTGCCTGCGGCCGCGCGGTTCTTCCCAGCTCACCGTGACCCGCACATTCACGAGAATGCCGGGTGTCGCGCCGGCGAGGCCCCGGGCGATCACCGGCTCGCCCACCTCGGTCCCCTCGAAGTTCCCCGGGGCGTCGACGTCGATGGCCACCCGGTACTGGCGACGCACCGGGTCACCGGGCAGCGCGGTCAGCAGAATGCCGCTCGTGGTGCTGTACCAGACGTTGAACGCCGTGTTGTCGAGCAGCGTGATGTTGTTGCAGTTGGGCGGCGTCGCCAGCGCGTCGCAGCCCCGGCTCGAGATGAGCTCCAGCTCACGCTGAGCCAGGGAGAGCGC
>JBBRUE010000311.1:0-7735 GCA_038248085.1 Myxococcales bacterium
ACCTCGCCCATCGCCGCGTTCCAGGCCTCGGGGTCCACCCGGTCGCCCATGCTGATGAACAGCCCGCCGCCCTCGCGCACGAAGTCCCGCAGCGCCTTCGCCGTCTCGACGGGGGGCGCCTCGGCGTTGAGCAGCAGCACCACGTCGTAGTCGCTGAACTTCTCGCGCCACGCCGCGTCGCCGTCTCGCACCACCGCGCGGACCGGGCTGCCCGTCGCCGACAGCGCGGCCTCGGTGAAGAAGGCCTCGTCCTTGTACTTCTGCGGGCTGGGCGCGCCGTTGACCACCAGCGCCGTCAACTCGCGGGGCACCGAGAGCACCACGCTCAGCGCGTCGTCGTCCGGCAGCGCGTCGGCCGCCAGCCGCCCCGTCACCGTCGCCACGCCGCCCTTCTGGAACCGCCACGACAGTGTCTTCTGCGTCGTGCCGTCCGCCGAGACGTCGACGAAGCCCTTCTGGACGATCGCCCCGTCCACCTCGAGCAGCAGCTCGACGTCTCGCGCCGCCTCCTTTCCGAAGTTGCGCACCGTGAAGGTGAACTGCCACGCCCGCGGCCCGAGCTGCGGGGCGGCCTCGGCGCGCACGTCGACCAGCGCGCGGTTGGGCAGCTCCCGACCCTTCGCCACGTCGCGCACCACGAACTCGGGCTTGAGCTTCTCGCCCTTCGCCCCCGTCCCCAGCGGCGGCGGCGCCTCGAGCCGCAACGAGCCCTGCGCCAGCGCACTGACCAGCACCAGCCTCCGGTTGGGGAGCGGCGAGTCGTCGAGCGCGCGGGCCGCCAACTCCAGGCATTGGTTCAGGTCGATCGCCTCGAAGCCCGGCGTCGCGTCGTCGATGGCGGCGAAGAGCCGCGTGCGCTCGAAGCCGACTGGCGCCGCGGCTACCGGGTTGCGCGTACAGACGACGAGCGTCGCCGGCTCCTCGGGCGAGAGGTCGCGCAGCGCCGCCTTCGCCTCGTCCTTCGCCACGTCGAACAGCCGCGTGCCGTCGCTCCACCGCAACGCCAGCGAGGTGTCGAGGACCACCGCGGTCGCCGCCAGCCCCCGGCGCGCCGAGGCGATGTCGGCGGTGGCGAACGAGGGCCGCGAGAGCGCCAGGGGCACCGCCAACAGCAGCAGCGTGCGCAGGAGATAGAGGAGCAGCCGCTTGAGCCGCAGCCGCGACGCGGTGCGCTTCTGGCTGCGCAGCACGAAGTCGAGCGCCGCGAAGGGCACCTGCCGCGGCCGGCGGCGATCGAAGAGATGCACCAGGAGCGGGATGAAGGCCGCCAGCGTGCCGACGAGGAACCACGGCTGCCCGAACGTCACAGCCGACCCCCCCGGCGCCCGAGGAACCGCAGCAGCGTCTGGTCGATCGCCTCGTCGGTGCGCACCAGCTCGTAGTCGACGTCCGCCGCGCGGCACGCGTCCTTGGTGTTCGCGAGGAAGCGACCGAACTCCTCGAGGTAGCTCGCGCGGATCTCCCGCGGGTGCACCTCGATCTGCCGCTCGTCCTCCATCGAGAGGAACAACGTCGGGTCTTCGAAGGGGAAGGTCAGCTCCGCCGGGTCGACGAGGTGGAAGACCGCCACGTCGTGCTTGCGCGAGCGCAGCGCCAGCACCCGCTTGAGCGCGTCCTGCTTCTCGTCGAAGAAGTCCGAGAACACGCACACCAGGCTGCGCCGCGGCAGCTTCTCGGCCAGCGTGTCCGCCGCCGCCGCGAGGTCGGTCTGCCCCGAGGCCGTCGCCGTCTCGAGCGCCTCGAGCACCACCTGCAGGTGCGTCGCCGCCGCCCGCGGAGGCACCTCGGCGAAGCGCCCCGCCGCCACCAGCGCCACGCCCGCCGCGTCCTGCTGCCGCACCAGCAGGTGCGAGAGCGTCGCCGCCATCACCCGTGCCACGTCGAGCTTGCTCAGGCCCGTGGTGCCGAAGCCCATCGAGCCGGAGGTGTCGACCACCATCACCGCCCGCAGGTTCGTCTCGTGCTCGAAGCGTTTGACGTAGTACTTGTCGAACTTCCCGAACGCCTTCCAGTCGAGGTGGCGCAGCTCGTCGCCCGGCGCGTATTCCTTGTGCTCGGCGAACTCGACGCTCTGGCCCTGGTGCGGCGACTTGTGGAGGCCCGAGAGCACGCCTTCGACCACCGCGCGGGCCCGCAGCTTCAGACCGGCGATGCGGGAGAGGGTGGCGGCGTCGAGCAGCATGCGGCCTCGCGGTGTAACGCAGTTCAGGCTGCTTCGCCCCTCGTCCCGCCCACCGGCCGTCCGAGCCCGCGGTCGGGCCCGGCCGCCTTCACTTCGGCGCCGTCGCCTCGCGCAACACCGCCTCGAGCTTCGCCACGTCATACGGCTTGGCCAGCGTGCGCACGCCCTCGGGCATGCCGCCCGGCGCGTCGACCGCCGAGTAGCCGCTCGAGAGCACCACCGGCAGGTCGGGAGCGAGCACCGCGATGCGCTGCGTCGCCTCGTAGCCGTCCATCTCCGGCATGGTGAGGTCCATCAACACCACGTCGAACTGGCCTGGCTGCGCGCGCACCTTCTCCACCGCCTCCAAGCCCGTGCACGCCTCATCGACCGTGCAGCCCAGGGCCGTCAGCAGCCGGCTTGCGCTGCGCCGCAGCAGCGGCTCGTCGTCCACCAGGAGCACCCGCGCGCGCAGCGGGCTCGGCGGCACCGGCGCGGCTGCCACCACCGCGCCCCGGTCCGTCTCGGTCAGCGCGGGGAGGTACACGGCGAAGGTCGTGCCGCGCCCCGGCTCGCTCGTCAGGCCGATGGCGCCGCCGTGTGAGCGCAGAATCCCCAGCAGCGCCGCCAGGCCCAGCCCGCGACCGGGGCCCTTGGTGCTGAAGAAGGGGTCGAACAGCCGCGCCTTCACCTCCGGCGACATGCCCGAGCCGGTGTCGGTGACGGTGAGCCGAACCACGCGCCCGAGCGGGGCGAGGCCCGTCACGTCGGCCGGTGAAGCGTCGAGGGTCAGCGTCTCGGTGCGCAACGTCACCGTGCCTTCGCGATCGCCGATCGCCTCTGCTGCGTTGGTGATGAGGTTCATCACCACCTGCTGGAGCTGCCCGTCGTCGGCCAGCACGCGTGGCAGCCCGCCCTGCAGCACGCGCTCGAGGCTCACCTTGCGGGGGATCGACACCGTGAGCAGCTCGAACATCGCGCCGACCAGCTGGTTCAAGTCGAGCGGGTGCTGCGAGAGCTTGCCCCGGCCGGCGTAGGCCAGCAGTTGCCGGGTCAGCACCGTCGCGCGCGTCACCGCCAGCGCCGCGGTGTTCAGCGTCTCCTTCACGTTCTGCCCCCGCTCGGCCTGGCGCTCGGCGAGCGAGAGGCTGGCCGAGAGCACGGTCAGCAGGTTGTTGAAGTCGTGCGCGATGCCGCCGGCCAGCAGCCCGAGGCTCTCGAGCTTCTGCATCTGCACGTGCGCGGCCTCGGCGGCGACGTCGGCGCTGACGTCGCGCGTGAAGCCCACGAAGCGCGTGGCCTGGCCCGCGGCGTCGCGCACCGCGACGCCCGTCGCGTGGAGGTACACCACGCTCCCGTCCTTCCGCAGCGCCCGGTGCTTCACGTCGTAGGTGGGCGCCCCACCCTCCCGGACCGCGCGAATGGCCCCCAGGACGCGCTCCTTGTCCTCCGGGTGCACCACCCGCAGCCACGGCTCGCTCGTCGCAGGCCACTCGTCGGCGGTGTACCCGAGGTTCTCGGCGAAGCGCGGCGAGGTGAAGACCGTCCCCGCGCGCAGATCGAAGTCCCACACGAAGTCGCGGCTCGCGCTCGAGGCGAGGCGAAAGCGCTCCTCGCTCTCGCGGGCGGCGCGCAGGCTGACCTCCAACTCCTGGCGCAGCTTCTCTTCGGCCGCTCGCTGCGAAGCCCGCCTCGCGAGCTCGGTGGGGACCCACAGCCGCACCAGCCACCCCAGCACCACCGTGGCCACCACCACGTTGAGCAGCTTCACCAGCGTCAGGAAGATCGGCTGCGAGAGCACCTTGAAGCTCTCGGACAGCAGGCCGTAGTTCGCGCCCCACACCAGGCCGAAGTACAGGCTCTCCACCACGGTCTTGAACGCGTCGAGGATCAGCACCGAGAGCAGCAGGGTGATCAGCGCATCACCGCGCGCCGCCCGACGCTGCCGCAGGTACAACACGAGAATGGTGCCCCACAGCATCGTCAGCAGCGCGTAGGTGACGACCGCTCCCAGACCGCTCGACATGGCACTTCCACGAACTACTGGCTGCGCGAGGACCACTTCAGGCTCGAGGGGTCCAACATCAGGACCGTCGTCTTGTCCGGCATGACCGAGGTCTTGGTGACACTCGAGGTGCCGTCCTCCAACTTCACCAGCACCCGGTAGACGCCGCTGGGGACCTTGCGGTTGATCGGCGGCGTTCCCCACTCCTCGCCCTGCACGGTGATGAGGTGCCGGCCGGTGTTCCCGCCCACGCTGATCACCAGCTTGCCCGTGCCCTCGGGAATCGGCTCGTCCTTCACCGCGGGCGGCGGGTCTCTCGGCTTGTCGGGCGTCTTCTCCGGCACCGGCTTCAGCACCGCCACCACCTTCGGCCTGGGCTGGGGTTTTGGCTTCGGCGTGGGGGTCGGGGTTGGCTCATCGACGACGATCTCCTCCCCGGGGTCGACCGTCGGAAGCTCGACCACCGGCGCTCCCCGTGGCTCGACCCGCGCCACCACCGGCTTCGCCACCGGCTCGACCCGGGGGACCACCGGCTTCACCACCGCCGGTTCGCCGCCGCCCAGCAGCAGCACCGTGCCGCCGACCCCGAGCACCACTGCGAGCACGAACGCGCCGATGAGCAGGCCCCGCTTCGAACTGCCGCCCTCTTCGCGCGCCACCGGGGGGAGCCGCTCGGTCTGGTGCTTGCCTTTGCTCGGCGCGAGCTGTCGCACCGACTGCGAGTGGGGTGCCTCGACCTTCAGGGCGACCGGCCCCTGCATGGTCATCGAGGGGGCCGCGGTGATGGCCGGCGAGGACGACATGCGGCTGCCGCCCTCGGCCGTCACCTCGCCGTCTTCGTCGAGGTAGCCCATCAGGCTCGACTGCCCGACGCGGATGTGGGCGTCGAAGGCCGCCCGCTCGAGCGCCTCGCGCATCTCGCGCGCCGTCTGAAAGCGCTCCTCGGGCTTGAGCATCAGCGAGCGGCGAACCACGTCGTAGAACGGCTCGGGCAGGCCGGGGAACACCTGGTCGAGGTCTTGCCATTGGCCACGCACCAGCGCCGCGTGCCGCTCCGCGTGGTTCTTGTAGTCGTCGAACGGCGTGCCGCCCGAGGCCAGCTTGTAGAGCGTCACCCCCAGCGAGAAGAGGTCGCTGCGCCCGTCGAGCTTCTTCCCCATCGCCTGCTCGGGCGAGAAGTAGCCGGCCTTGCCCTTGGTCACCCCGGGCATCGTCAGGTTGCGGTTGGTGGCGGCCTTGGCGATGCCGAAGTCGATCAGCTTGAGGCTGCCCGAGGTGGACAGCAGGAGGTTGTGCGGCGAGACGTCGCGGTGCACGAGGTTCGCCAGCCCGCTCTCGACCTTGAGCGCGTGCACGGCGTCGAGCGCGCTGCAGCACAAGATGCCGATCGAGAAGAGCGCCTCGTCGCTGAAGCGCTCGTCCTGGCCCCGCAGCGTGCGGTTCACCGTGGCCAGCGTCTCACCCGAGACCAGCTCCATGGCCATGTACAGCAGGCCGTCGTCGGTCTCGCCGACCTCGTAGATGTGCACGATGTTCGGGTGACTGAGCGTGCAGGCCGTGCGCGCCTCGTCGAGGAACATCTCGCGGAAGTCGTCCGACTCCGAATACTCGGGGCGGATCACCTTGACCGCGACGGGCCGGCTGATGCCCCCCGCGAGATCCTGCTCCGCCCGGTACACCTCGGCCATGCCCCCCTGCGCGACCAGGCGGGAAATGGTGTAGCGACCGACTCTGGTGCCTGGTTCGAGTGACACGACGAAGTGCCCAGGAGTCTACCCTCGACCTCAGAAAGACGTTGAGATGCTGGCGCTCGGAATCCTCACGGTTCAGCCCGCAGTGTGCAGCCGAGGCCGGGCCGGGTAGACGCGCCCCATGGCTCCGTCGGTCGAACTCAGCTGGTCGGAAGGCGTCGCGGTCCTCACGCTCACCGACGTCGCGCGGAAGAACGCCATGTCGCCCGAGCTGGGAGACGCCCTCCAGGCGCGGGTCGGCGAGCTGCTCGGCCAGGCCGCCCTGCGCGCCGTGGTGTTGACCGGGGCGGGCGGGGCGTTCTCGGCGGGTGGCGACCTGGCGATGCTCGAGCAACTCCGCCGCTTGCCCTTCGAGGAGGCGCGCCGCTTCATGTTGTCCTTCTACGGGCGCTACCTCTCGGTGCTCGACCTGCCGGTGCCGGTGGTGGCCGCCATCGAGGGGCCGGCCATCGGCGCGGGGTTGTGCGTGGCGCTGGCCTGCGACCTCGTCGTGGTGGGCGAAGACTCGAAGCTCGCGCTCAACTTCGTGCAGCTCGGCCTGCACCCGGGCATGGGCGCGACGTACCTGGCGCCGCGCAAGGTCGGGGCCCAGCGCGCCGCGGAGCTGCTCCTCACCGGGCGCCGCTTCGATGGCCGCGAGGCGCAGGCGATGGGCCTGGCCCTCGAGGCCATGCCGCAGCCCCGGGTGTTCCCGCGGGCGATGGAGCTGGCGAAGCAGATCGCCTTCGGCGCACCGTTGGCCATCCGCGCGCTGCGACGGGGGCTGGGGATCGATCGTGTCGCGCTCCACGCGGCCCTCGAGCGCGAAGCCCTCGCGCAAGCCGAGAGCTACGGGAGCGCCGACCTCGCGGAAGGACTGAAGGCGGCGTCCGAGCGCCGGGCTCCGACTTTCGAGGGGGCCTGACGATGTCCGAACGGGTGTGGTGGTCCATCGCGGCCGCGCTGATCGCCGTCGCCGTGTGGATGTTCCTTCCCGCGCAGCCCGTGCCGCCGGCGCCCTCGGCGTTTCCGCTGGCGCCCGCCTTCGACCTCGAGCGCCTGCAGGGTGGTCGCGTGTCGCTCGCCGGGTTGAAGGGTCGCATCGTGGTCATCGACTTCTGGGCCACCTGGTGTCCCCCCTGTCGCGCCGAGATGCCGTGGCTGGTGAAGGCGGCGGCCCGCCTGGAGTCACGGGGCGTCACCTTCGTCGCCATCTCCGAAGACGACCCGCCCGGGCAGACGCCACTGGTGACGGAGTTCGCCCGCGAGGTGCCGGGCCTGGAGCGCTTCGCCGTGCTGGGAGATCAGGACGTCGAGGCGCGCTACGGCGTCACCTCGCTGCCCACGTTGTTCATCGTCGACCGCCAGGGCCGCCTGTTGAACACGTTCGTCGGGGCAGCCGACGAAGCCGAGCTGGTGGGCCTTCTCGAGCGCCTCACCACACAGCCGTAGGCAGGATGAAAAAAGGAAGCACGGTGCGGTGCAACACAGGGAACGCTGAGAATCCCCCTGCGCTCCTCGCTGCGACTAGCAGACATGCGTCGCACCGACCGGCTTCTTCTATGTCACGGCCTGATCAGCTTTGCCACTTCTTGTGCTGACGAAGGCCGTCATCGCGGCCTGACGTTGTCCTCGAATCCGTCCCCAGTGAAATACCGGCGCTGATCAGCCCCGTTGATCTGGTCGAGCGAGGTGGTGATCACCTCGAGGTCCTTCTCGCCCGTGACTCCGTCGAGCACCGCGAGGAGGTTTTCCGCGGTGGTGCCCCAGGACAGCTCGGTGGTCGAGCCGATGACGTCGAGGTTCTTCGTCGTCTTGCCCGGGGTCTTCGTGCGGAGG
>JBBRUE010000312.1:0-7673 GCA_038248085.1 Myxococcales bacterium
CCCTCGGTGGCCCCGTCGCGTGCGGGGCGCGCCGCTGGGGGGGGCGGGGGGGGGCCCCCGCCATCACCCCCCCCGCCCCGATCCCCCCCCGGGCGGCCGCGGGGGCCACGACCCTCGAGGAGCGCGAGGTCGAGGTGCCGGTGCCGGGGGGGGTGCTCGGCGCGTGGCTGTGTCGTCCCCTCACGCCGAGGGCGGCGATCATTCTCGGGTTGCCCAGCGGCATCGCGCGGCTCAGCCGACACGAGCGCTTCATGGCGATGACCCTCGCGCACGCGGGCTTCACCACCCTGCTCATCGACCTCGTCACCGAGGACGAGGACGTCGCGCGCACGGGGACCCATGACGACGTTGAGTTGCTGGTCGGTCGGCTTCTCCGCGCAGCGCACTGGCTGCGCAAGAACGACGCGCGGTCGGCGAAGGCGCGGGTGGGCTACGTGGGCGTGGGCACCGTCGCGGCCGCGGCCTTCATCGCCACCGCCCTCGAGCCAGACCACGTGCTGGCCATCGTCGCGCGCAACGGGAGACCTGATCACGCTGGCGCCTCCCTGCTGCTGACGCGGGTGCCGGCGCTGCTGATCGTCGACGGCCGCGACCAGGCGGAGCTCTCGATCAACCGCGCCGTGGCCGGGCTCTCGTCGCGCTGGCAGTTGGAGGTCGTCACCTCCGACCATGGCTCGGTGGTGGAAGACGTCGCCCTCGATCGCGAGGCCTCACTGAGCACCGCCTGGTTCGCCCACTGGCTCGCGCCGGCGGCCACGACGCGAGTGCGGCGGTTGTTGCATCCAGCGACCCGAACCCACTCGGGAGGTCCCTCATGAAGTGCAAAGACGTGATGCTGACGCTGGTTTTCAAGTGCACTGAAACCACGACCGCCGCCGACTGCGCCAAGGTCATGCGGGACGAGCAGTTGGGCTTCGTGCCCGTGATGAACGACGCCGGGGCCGTGGTCGGCGTGGTGACCGATCGCGACCTCGCGATTCGGGTGCTGGCGGGCCGGCGTGACTTCCGCACCGCGGTCGGCGCCGTGATGAGCCCGGGGCCCTTCCTCACCTGCAAAGCCGACGACGACCTCGAGGTGCTCGAGCAGCACATGGCCGAGACGAAGAAGGGGCGCGCCCTGGTGACCGACGCGACCGGCGCCGTCGTCGGCATCATCAGCCTCTCGGACATCGCCCAGCGCGAGCCGTCTGACACGAAAACCGGGCGGTTGCTGAGGGCCGTCACCCGCCGCGAGTCGGTGTCGCTCTCGCGGCTCTGAGGCGGCGCAAGGCGTGCCGTTGCCGCAGAAACAGTTGCGGGCCCCTCACCCGGGCCCTCTCCCCGCTTTCGCAGGGAGAGGGAGCGCAGTGCTGATCAGGCCTTCACGGCGATCGTCTTCACGGGAATCTTCTTCTCCGTCGCTGCGATGCGCGGCACCGTGAGCGTCAGCACGCCCTGCTTGAGCTCTGCGTTGACGTGCTCGATGTCGGCGCCCTGCGGCAGGGTGAACGCCCGGCTGAACGAGCCGTAGCGCCGCTCGCAGATGTACGACGTGTCCTTCTGGTCTTCCCGCTCTTCGTGACGCGCGCCCGAAATCATCAGCCGCTCGCCGGCGACACTGACCTGGAGATCCTTCTCGGCGAAGCCCGGGAGATCCGCCTTGAAGACGAAGGCGTTCGACGTCTCCTTCACGTCGAAGGCGGGCGAGTAGCCGACCACCGGCTCGAGGCCCACCAGCGGCGCCAGCTCTCCGAACGGGTCCCAGTCCATCAACGAGCGCAGCGCACCAAACGGGCCTCGCTGCAGCCCACTCTCGGGCTGACGAAGCCCACCCTCATTGCCTCTCCGAATCGCGACCTGTGCCATGGGAATTCCTCCTCTGGTTGACGTGGGTGGCGACGCTCACGGCTTCGCAGCGAGGACGGGGATCTGCTTCGACTTCGCTTCGCCCGTCTTCGGCAACTGCACGATGAGCACGCCGTTCTTCAGCTCCGCCGTGACCTTGTTGGCCTCCACACCTTCGGGCAGCGTGAAGCTGCGGCTGAACGAGCCCCAGGTCCGCTCGCTGCGGTAGTACGCCTCGCCTTTGACCTCCTCTTCGCTCTGTCGCTGGCCGGTGATCATCAAGCGGTTGTTGACGAGCGAGATGTCGATGTCCTTCTCCACCACGCCCGGAACGTCGGCGTAGAGGATGAAGGCGTCGCTCGACTCCTTCACATCGAATTGCGGGTTGAACGTGAGACTCGCGCGCTCTATCGGCAGGCCCCGGTAGAGGTCGACGAAGGGGTCCCAGCGCAGCATGTCGCGCACCGTCTGCATGGGATCGAACTCTGGGATCCGGGAACCGAACGTGGACTCTGGACGAAAGGACAGGTTGGCCATGACGCTTCCTCCTTTGAAGGAACGACGACTCGAAGGAGCCGAGCGCCCGGGGAGCAATCGCCGTGCCTACCTCCGCCTACAGGGGCTGGTCAGCGAAGCACCGAGGTGAGCAGCGGCCCCGCGCGGACCGGTAACCCGGCGTGAAAGGCACGGACCGCGGCCAACGCGCCTTCGACCATGCGCCGCGCCGCGGGTGTCGCCTTGCGCCCCACCAGAGATGCCACACCTGCACGGCGTTCGAGCTCTTCCCAGCGCGGCGGAGAGGGTGCCTCGCGGAGGTGAAATCGAACCTGTTCCCGTTCCCGTTCGAGCGCCAGGAGGGTCTGCTCGATCTCCAGCAACAGCATTCGCTTGTCGCGTCGCATGTTTCGCATCTGGTTCCTCCGCGGTGTAGCGGCGCCCAGAGCAATCGGCGATCCACCCTGCCGCCCCGAGTGGAAGCGGGTCGCCGGGCGCGAACGTTCTGCGTTTTCCTGCACCCGCTGCGGTGGTCGGGTCCCGGTGGCGCGGGGAACGCGGCGCGGCACGAAACTGGCTGTCTGCAGCGCGCAGGAACGAAGAAGAGGAGGGCGGGCGATGAACTACGCACAGGCGCGGGTGTTGGTGGTCGAAGACACGATCTTCGTGCGGAACCTCGTGCACGACGTGCTGCGCGACGCAGGAATCATCGAGATCGACGAGGCCGAAGACGGGGAGGCGGCGCTCGAGATGCTGCGTTCCGTTCCTTATGACCTGGTGATCACCGACTGGCAGATGCCGAGCCTCGGCGGGCTGGGGCTGATCAACGCCATCCGCCGCTGGCCCGAGCGCGCGAACACGCAGGTGTTGGTGCTCTCGGGCTCCGTCGATGAGGCCCGCGGTGCCGGGGCCGCGGAGGTCGTGGGGAAGCCGTTCACCGCCAGCCAGCTCGTCGACAAGGTGATGCAGTTGGTCGAAGCCGCGTGACCTGAACTCACCAGCCTCCCCGGACGGCCCTGGGCGTCGACTACGCCCCCGCTCGACGGCGATGCGGTGCTGTTGCGCCTGCAGGTCGCGGAAGTTCGCCGTCGCCTTCAGGTCGTCCAGCACGCGACGGAAAAGCCAGGACGGTGCCGCACGGCAGGCCATGGCTTTGCAGTCTTTGTGGGCATGAACGCCCAACCGCACCTCGTCTTTCGACGCCTGCGTTCGTCGCCCGCACTTGTTGCGCGCAGCGACGAAGAGATTGCCGCGCGGTCGCTGCGAACCCCGACCCGGCGCCGCGTCGCCGAGAGAGCGGCCACCCCCTGAGCCCCGAGCGTCCCAGGCCTCCGCCGGTCGACCGCTCTGCCACGTGGGTGAGACTCGCCCTCTTCCTGCTCGCGCTCGGCGTTGCGGGCGCGCTGTGGTTCCGCACGTTCGAGGCCCAGGGCGACTCGAAGGTCGTGCCCTACAGCGCGCTGCTCGCGGCGCTCGAGGCCAACCAGGTCTCGGAGGTGCTGCTCGAGAACGAGCGCCTCGTGGCGACACTCAAGGAGAAGTCGGGCGACGGGCACGCGCAGACGATGGTCGCCTCGCGCTTGCCGAACATGGACGAGCGCGAGCTGATCACCCGGCTCGAGGGAAAGGGGGTCTCGTTCACCGGCCGCATCGAGCGCGACAACCTCTGGCCCGCGGTGGTGTCCTCCCTCTTTCCGCTGGTGATGCTGGTGCTGCTCTTCCGTGGTGCGCTCGGCGGCCGGGGCGCGCGGCCGATGAGCTTCGGCAAGAGCCAGGCGAAGATCTTCGACCGCTCGAGCGAGAACCAGACCACCTTCGCCGACGTCGCCGGGGTCGACGAGTCGAAGCAGGAGCTGCTCGAGGTGGTGAACTACCTGAAGAACCCCGACAAGTACCGGGCGGTCGGCGCGCGCGTGCCCAAGGGCGTCTTGCTGGTCGGCGCGCCGGGCACTGGCAAGACCCTGCTGGCGCGCGCAGTGGCGGGCGAGTCGGGGGTGCCCTTCTTCTCGATGTCGGGCTCGGAGTTCGTCGAGATGTTCGTCGGCGTCGGCGCCAGCCGCGTGCGCGACCTCTTCACCCAGGCCCGGGAGCGCGCGCCGTGCATCGTCTTCATCGACGAGCTCGACGCGGTGGGCAAGACGCGCGCGGGCGGCGGCGTCTTCGCGGCCAACGAGGAGCGCGAGCAGACCCTCAACCAGCTCCTCGTCGAGATGGACGGCTTCGACGCGAGCGCCGGCATCGTCATCATGGCCGCCACCAACCGCCCCGAGGTGCTCGACAAGGCGCTGCTGCGCGCCGGCCGGTTCGATCGCCAGGTGCTCGTCGATCGCCCCGACGTGCGCGGGCGCGACGCCATTCTGCGCGTGCACGCGAAGCGCCTGAAGCTCGACGCCGTCGACCTGGTGCTCGTGGCGCAGCGGACCCCGGGCATGGTGGGCGCCGACCTCGCCAACGTGGTGAACGAGGCCGCGCTCGGCTGCGCCCGCCGCGACGGTCGATCGGTGCAGCAGCGCGACTTCGAAGAGGCGGTCGACCGCATCCAGCTGGGCCTGCGCAAGGAAGGCCGGGTGATGAACGACGCCGAGCGCCGCCGCGTGGCGTGGCATGAGTCGGGGCACGCGCTGGTGGCGTTGTCGGTCGAGCACGCCGACCCGGTGCACCGCGTCACCATCATCCCCCGCAGCATCGGCGCGCTGGGCGCCACGCTGCAGCTCCCGACGGAAGACCGCTACCTGATGACCGAAGCGGAGCTCTGCGATGCCCTCGCGGTGATGATGGGCGGCCGCACCGCGGAGGAGCTCGTCTTCCACGACGTGTCCACCGGCGCGCAGAATGACCTCGAGCGGGCCAGCGAGCTGGCGCGGCAGATGGTGTGCCGCTTTGGCATGTCGAAGCTGGGGCCGCAGACCTTCGGCCGTGCCGCGGGGGCACCGTTTCTCGGCGGCGGCAGCCCGGTGTCCTTCGAGGAGCGCAACTTCAGCGAAGCCACCGCGCAGGCCATCGACCTCGAGGTGCGGCGCCTGCTCGAGACCGCCCACGCCGTCGCGACGGACTGCTTGATGGCGAGGCGCTCCACCCTCGACGCCGTCGCCGCCGAGCTGCTGGTGAAGGAGACGCTCGAGCGCGCCGCCCTCGAGGCGCTCGTCAACCCCCGCTCCGCGCCGGAGAAGAACCGGAGCGCGTCGAAGCCGTCCGCGGTGGTCCTCTCCTGACGACGCCGGCACGCCGCGAAGCGCCTCGTTCAGCCGGTCGCCGTCCCGGTCGCGATCGCGCCGAACCGCCCCTCGCCCGGTCGGTCGCCCTCCCGGCGCCGCGGCGGGGCCGCACCGCTCCGTCACACGTCGCAATCGCGGCGAACCGCCCCTCGCCCGGTCTGCGGCCGACCTTCTCTCCCCGCGTTGCAGGGCGAGGACCTTTGCGCGGACATCGTCGCGCGCCGCTCGTGAAGCCGCGGTACGTGATTCCCCGCACATGAAGGTGCCGGTGCGGAAGACGCGCGGCCCCGCGTCGTGTCAGTCTCCGGTCCAGGTCGCGGTCTGGGGGGCCTCTCACATGGCGGAAGCGATGGCGACGTCTCTTCAAGGCGTGAGCATCATGCTCGTGGTCGAGCACGCGCTGCTGCGCGACGGCATGCGGGCGGTGCTCGAGCGGGAACGCGACCTACGGGTCGTCGGCGAGGCGCCCGATGCGCTCGCGGCACGCTCGCTGCGCCTCGACCCGGCGGTGGTGGTGCTCGACGTGGGCGTTCCCGGCGTCCGCGGGCTCGAGGCGATCCGTCAGCTGGGTCTGCACTTCGGCGGCGCGCGGCTGCTCGGGCTCTCGCTCTGGGCTGACGGCCGCCAGGTGCAGGCGCTGCTCGCGGCCGGTGCGCGCGCGTGCCTGGTGCGGGGCTGTTCTGCCGTCGAGCTGATCAGCGCCGTCCGCGCCGTGGCGCGCGGGGAGCCGTACGCCGTCAAGACCACGCCGCCGCTCCACGGGAGCTTGAGCCCCCGTGAGCGCGAGGTGCTGCAGGCGATCGCCGAGGGGCTGACTTCGAAGGAGATCGCTGCGCGTCTCGAGGTCGCGGTCTCTACCGTCGACACCTACCGCAAGCAGATCATGCTGAAGCTCGAGCTCCACACCGTTGCAGCGCTGACGAAGTTCGCCGTGCGCACGGGGTTGAGTCCACCCGAGTAGACAGGTCGCTCACGAAAATAGCGCAGGTTCTCCCTGATCGACGGGATGCACAGGTGGCATCGCCTGCGCGAGTCTGTTCACCAGACGCGAAGAACCTGCTTCGTCGCGTGCAGCTCCTGGGGGGAGCCCATGAATCGAGTACTCGTCGGGGCGCGCGATGGCCGGGTTCGGCTGCCGCGCTCCCATCGCCTTGTGTCCGCGCGGTCTTGTCGACCTGGGCCGGAGGTCTGCTCATGAAGCGCCGCGACGCCCGCGTGCTGGTGGTGGATGCGAACCCCGCTGAGCGGATCGCCACGCACCATGCGCTGCGGGCGCTGGGCTGCCGCCTCATCGACGAAGCGGACAGCGGGGCGGTCGCGCTCGACGCCCTCTTGGCCGAGCACTTCGATCTGGTGATCAGCGCGTGGCACTTGCCCGACATGGGCGGGCGCGAACTGTTGTGGCTGATCCGCCATGCGCCGCGGCTGGCGGACGTGCCGGTGATGATCAGCACCAGGGTCACGCCCGCGCTCGTGCTGGAAGCCGCCGAGGCCGGCGTGAACTGCTTTCTTCCCCGTCCCTTCGGCTCACAGACGCTCGAAGAGACGTTGCGAATCTTCGTGGGACGGCGCGCCAGACCGTCCCCTCGGCCGTCGACGCAGTCCTGGGTCTCATGAAGCACCGCTGTCCCACGCAGCGCACGGGGGAAACACCATGAAGCCAAACAGAGCGAAGCTCCTCGTCGTCGATGACAGCGTCTCGATGAGAAACATCATCTGCGAGCTGATTCAGTCTCTGGGCTTCACGACGCTCGACGAGGCCCCCAACGGCGCCGTCGCCCTCGAGATGTTCCTGCGCACGCCCTACGACGTGGTCATCACCGACTGGCAGATGCCCCGCGCCTCGGGCCTCGACCTGCTCCGGGCGATCCGCGGTCACGCCGAGCGCTGGGACACGCCGGTGCTGGTGTTGACCGGCGACGTGACGCACGAGCGCGAGACCGAGGCCATCGCCGCCGGCGCCAGCGGGTTCGTCGCCAAGCCCTTCGTGGTGCCGTCGCTCACCCACAGCCTGCGGCGCCTGATGGACGACCTCGCGGCGCCCGCGAACGAGGTCCCGTCGCGTGCTCGGCGCGCAGCAGAGGCGGTCGCCGGGGCGGCGCCGCGATGAACCTCCACGTGCCGCAGACCGCCCAGGCG
>JBBRUE010000313.1:0-7608 GCA_038248085.1 Myxococcales bacterium
GTGGGCTCGAGACCGCGCTCCGGCGAAGTGCGGGTGCGTGCCAAACCCCAGTCGATGACCATCGTCTCGCCGAAGCGGACGACCATCACGTTCTGCGGCTTGAGGTCGCGGTGCACCACGCCGCGCGAGTGGGCATAGGCGAGCGCGTGACACGCGGCGAGGACGTGGGGCAGCAGGCGCAGCCGCGCCTCGACCGAGCCTGCTTCGCGCGCGGACTGGGAGAGCGTCCGCCCCCGGATGCGGCGCATGACGTAGAAGAGCTGGCCGTCGCGGGTGCGGGCGAGGTCATGCAGCGGAACGATGGCCGGGTGCTCGAGCTGACCGACGATGCGCGCCTCGTGGAGCAGCCGCTCCTCGGTGAGCTCGCGGCGTGCCGAGTTCAGGTGCTGGGCGTGCAGTGACTTGAGCGCAACGTCGCGGCCGATGACGCGGTCGTGCACCAACACCACGTTGGCGTAGCCGCCCCGGCCGAGCAGCGCGGGCGAGCCGTCGGCGCCCAACCTCCGCTGGTAGCGACCCTCGGTCTCGTTGGGGTTGGCGTCGCCGGTGGCGTGGGCGCCGGACGCCGGCTCCAACGGCTCGGTGCGCGTGGCGGCTTCCCTCATCTCGCGCAGCCGGCAACGGCACGGCCCGCACATCAGCAGGTGGCGCTGCTCGCGCTCGGTGGGGCTCCGGCCATCGCTCACGGCGCGGAGCGCGTCCGAGCGCAGGCACTCCATGGGTCGAGCCTTCTCGCTGAGGGTACGGGTCATCGTGGGACTGTGCTCCTGAGACACTGGCACTGAAGCCCATGTGCACGACTTGTTTTCGACCGCCGGGTCCGGCGCCCCTTACTGCTGCTGACGCCGCCAGAGGCAGGACCCGCGGTCGAACCAGCGGTTGACGCGCGTCACACGCAGCACCGTCACCAGTCCAAGCCCCAGCCGACGATCGAGCTCAACGCGAAGACAGCGGCGGTGAGTCCGCGAAGCCCACGCTCTCCCGACCAGCTTCACTTCTTCTTCGGAGGCGGTCCGGGCGGCTTGGGCAACGGCTTGGGGTTGAGCTTCGCGGGCGGCAGCTTTTGCACGACGACCTTCACCGGCGGAGGCGCCTTCTGCGCGACCGGCCTGGGCTTCGGGGTGGGCGCGGGCCCCTTGAGACCCTGCTGCTCGTCACCTGCGTCCGGCCCGACCGCGCCCTCGCGCGGCATCGGCGGCGGCGAGAGCCCGGCCGGCAGCTCGAGCCCCTGCACCACCACCTTGTGGAACACGCACCGTCCCTCGAGACAGCCCACGGCGAGCCGCGGCGAGTCACCGAGGAGTTGGCGCCAGTACGGCCCCAGCCACAGCCCGTCGCCCAGCACGCGCGCGTCGCGCCCTTCGCCCGACACCGCGAAGAGCTCACCGGTCTCCGGGTCCATGCGCAGGGCGAGGCGTTGCCCGTCGCGCTTCACCGGGAGCGGCGCCTGCATGAAGCCGCGCTTGTCGGGCCCCAGCGCCCACTCGAGCGTGGGTTCGTTGCCGTTGCCCGAGACCACCACCGCGACGTAGCGGCCGTTCTCACCCAGCAGCATCAGCGCCGAGCGCGCCTCGGGCTTCGGCCCGCGGAAGAGCTCCCACAGCGGCTCGAGCATCGATGGCTTGAGGTCCTGGGTGTCGACGAAGGCCGAGAAGTCGACCCCGCTGCCCGCCACGTCGACGTCGATGATCACCCGGCCGGTGCGCCCCTCGTCGGGCTCGCCGAAGTCGATGGTGCCATCGACCACCGTGGGCTTGCGGCCCAGCGCCATCAGCCCGACGGTGTCCGGGCCCTCGCCCATGGTGACCTCGCGGGTCTGGCGATCGACGCGGCCGGGCGAGGTGAGCGGGAACTTGGCGCCGAAGTCGGTCATCAGCTCGACCCCCGACGCCACGCGGCGCGCCTCGGCCTTGGCGCGCAGGAACACCGCCCCGACGATCAGCAGCGCCAGGGTGACGATGATCCCCGCAGCGGTGCGACCCACCCGGCGGCCGATCTCCCGCGCGCGGCGCAGCAGACGCTGCGGCTTGGTCTCCTTCGAGAACGAGAGCGCCGACGCGTTGAGCTGCACCACCTTCTCGAGGTCGGCGATCAGCGCGGTGGCCGAGGGGTAGCGGTCGTCGGGCGAGGGCTTGAGGCAGCGCGCGATGATGGGGTCGAGGCGCTTGTCGAGGCCGGGCTTCTTCACCGAGACCGGGTCGAAGGTGCCCACGGGCAGCTCGCCGGTCAGCGTCTCGTAGAGCATCACCCCCAGCGAGTAGAGGTCGGCGCGCGGCCCGGCGCTCTTCGCGTCGACGGCCTGCTCCGGCGCCATGTACGAGGCGGTGCCCATCGAGACGTGCGTCTGGGTGAGGTTGCGCTGCTGCGGGCCGAACGACTCGTCGAGGCCGGCGAGCCCGAAGTCGGTCACCTTGGGGATGCCGCCCGCCTGCTCATCGAAGAGGATGTTTTCCGGCTTCAGGTCGCGGTGGATGACGCCACGCCCGTGCGCGTACTCGATGGCCCGCGCCACCAGCAGCATGGTGACCAGCGCGCGGTTGGTGTCGAAGTCGGGGTCGCGCATCTTCTCGCGCAGCGACGGCCCGTCGACGAACTCCATCACCAGGTAATAGGTGTCGCCGGCCATGCCCCGGTCGACGATGGAGACGATCTGCGGGTGCCGCAGCGTGGCCAGCGCCGCGCCTTCCTTCTCGAAGCGGCTGACGAACTGCGGGTCCTTGGCCAGCTCGTGCTTGAGGAGCTTCACCGCCACCGTGCGCTGCAGCGAGAGCTGGGTCGCCTGGTGCACCTCGCCCATGCCGCCCTTGCCGACCAGCTGTGTCAGCTCATACCCGGGGATGACCGGGGGCGCGGACTTGCGGCTGATGGTGGTGTCCATCATGGGTCGGTATGCCGCACGCGGTCGCCGTGCGTCTCTCTCTTCGGGCGATGAGGACAATCACCAATACGCCGAAGCGGGCGCAACTGGCAGGCGAATTCATGCTGAATTCCATCGGCGTGTCATCCACCGCCGCTCCGGTTGAAAGCCGTGACGCGACGCAGGCTGATGTGGGACCCCGAAGACGCGCGCGATGTCGTGCAGGGTGCGTCGCGAGGTCCGGGTGATTCGGCGCGGCGACGGGAGCGAGACCGTGGACGTGCAAGAATAGAAGAATGGCCGAATTCGAGGTGAGCTCCGCGTTCGTCGATTCCATCGTCCGGGGCCTGCGCAAGACGGAGCACTTCGAGGCGATCATGGCGGCCCTGGGCCCCGAGGCCGCGAAGCTCGTCAACGAGTCGTGGAGCGCACCGTGGCAACCTGGCCGCTTCTACGTCGAGCTGGGCGCCGCCGCGGTGCAGGTGCTCGGCGAGGGGCCCTTCGAGGCCCTGAGCTACGCCGCGGTGAAGGACCGGTTCGGCCCCATCGTGCTCCCGATGTTGACCAGCACGCTGGCGAAGACGAACCGCTCGCCTGCCGCGGTGCTCTCCAAGCTCAACGAGCTGGTGAAGGTGGCGATGCGCGGCCTCGACATCCTCTGGGAACCGGCCGCGGAGAACGGCGGGGTGCTGCAGATCCGCTACCCGCTCCCGGTGGGCGCGCACCTCGGCACCTCGTGGCGCGGCGTGGTGCGCTTCATCTTCGAGGTGACCCGGCCCGGCACCATTCAGGCCGCGCACCACACGCCCGACGGGAAGACGCTGCAGTACCGGCTGGCGTGGTGATCCCCCCTGCGCGTGGGTAGAACGCGAGCCACGATGTCCACGAAACTCAAAGTCGGTGTCCTCGGTGCGACCGGCATGGTCGGCCAGCGCTTCGTCTCTCTCCTCGCCGACCACCCGTGGTTCGAACTCGCGGTCGTCGCCGCCAGCCCCGCGTCAGCCGGCAAGACCTACGCACAGGCCGTCGCTGGGCGCTGGATGCTCGGCGGCTCAGTGCCGGCTCACGCCGCGGCGCTCACCGTGGTCGATGCCTCCGATGTCGCGCGGGTGGCGAACGCCGTCGACTTCGTCTTCTGCGCGGTCGACATGACGAAGGAGGCCACCGCGAAGCTCGAGGAAGACTACGCGCGCGCCGAGACGCCGGTGGTGTCGAACAACTCCGCGCACCGGTGGACCGCCGACGTGCCGATGATGATCCCCGAGATCAACGCCGACCACACCAGGGTCATCGAGGCCCAGCGGCGCCGCCTCGGCACGAAGCGCGGGTTCATCAGCGTCAAGCCGAACTGCTCGATCCAGAGCTACGTGCCGGCGCTTCACCCGCTCAAGCACCTCGGGCCCACGAAGGTGGCGGTGTGCACGTACCAGGCGATCTCCGGCGCGGGGAAGACCTTCGAGACCTGGCCGGAGATGGTCGACAACGTCATCCCCTTCATCAAGGGCGAAGAAGAGAAGAGCGAGCAGGAACCGCTGAAGATCTGGGGTGAGGTCGTCGACGGCCGCATCGTCACCGCCACCACCCCGCAGATCACCGCCCAGTGCCTGCGCGTGCCGGTCAGCGACGGGCACATGGCCGCGGTCTTCGTGGCCTTCGAGAAGAAGACCTCAAAGGAGGAGATCCTCGCTGCGTGGCGCGCGTTCTCTGGGCCTCCGCAGGCGCTGAAGTTGCCGAGCGCGCCGGCGCCCTTCCTCACCTACTTCGAAGACGACACCCGGCCACAGACGAAGCTCGATCGCGATCTCGGCCACGGGCAGGCGGTGAGCATCGGCCGGCTCCGGCCCGACGCGGTGTTCGATTGGCGCTTCGTCGCGCTCTCGCACAACACGGTGCGCGGGGCGGCTGGCGGCGCGGTGCTGACCGCCGAGCTGCTGAAGGCCGAGGGCTTCCTCACCGCGAAGTAGTCAGCGGTGGCAGGCGCGCGCGGCGAGGGCGTCGATCACGCCGTCGAACTGTGACGCCTGGGGTCCGGGGAAGTCGGCCGGCTTCAGCGAGCGGATCGCGCCGAGCATCGTCGACCAGTCTCCGCACGCCCGGTGCAGGCGCGCGAACGCGTCGCGGCCCGAGTCGTAGGTGCGTACGCCGGCGAGGTCGGCGTTGTTGTAGCGGCGGCGCAGCCCGAGGGTCTGCTGGAGCTGGGTCAGCCGCGCGTCCTTCTTCGCGCGCTTCTCGTCGTCGGGAAGCGACGAGCGGTACAGCGCGTCGAGCTCGTCGTGGGCGCGCCGGAGCTCGGCGAAGAAGCGCTCGCCTCGGGCCTCGCTGGCGATCCATGCCTTCGCCTCCGCCGAATGCAGCCCGCGGCGGCCGATCACCAACTGCCAGGTGAGCTCGTCGGCCACGTAGCTGGCGAGGCTCTCGTCGAAGGCCGATTGGTCTGCGACGTACACGGTGGCGTGCACGCTCTCGTGGAGAATGGTGTTGGCCAGCTCCCCGAACGCCTCCGGCCCTTCGGGGATCATCGTGGAGAGCACCGCGTCGCGGAACCAGCCCAGCGTGGAGTACGCCGCCGCGGTGCGCACCGTGACGTCGATGGCCTCGTCCTGCTCGAGCTCCGCGGCGTACGCGCGGGCGTCGTGCTCGTCGAAGAAGCCGAGGTAGGGGACGCTGCCGACGATGGGGAAAGACCAGCGGCGCGGCTCGAAGGCCAGCGGCGCGCAGCCCTGCACCACGTACACCGCCGCCGAGCGGTGGAGGTCGACGTAGTCGCGGTAGTTCGCCGTCGGGGTCAGGCCGTGGAGCTGCCCGAAGCGCTTGATGGCCGGCACCTTCGAGAGCAGCGCGCGGATGCGGGGCGGGGTGTCGGGGTTCGCGGTGACCGACTCGAGCGAGCGCGCGTGGTGAATCAGCTCGTATTGCCCCCCCGCCGCCTGGGCGAGGTAGCGGGTGGTGAAGCAGCCGCTCGTGCCGAGCATCACCACGAGGTGCAGGAGCCAGCGCGGCGAAGACACCGGTCGATTGAATCACCAGTCCGGCCCACGCGGTCGCCGAAGGCGGTGCAGGACTTCGTGGGCCTTTCACGGGCAGACTCTCGTCCATGAAGAGCAGCCGACGCCCCTCTGTCCGTGCAGGCCTGATGGGCTTCGTGCCGTTGCTGTTGCCGTTCGTGTGGGTGCTCGAGCTCGATTCCTGCGGCCATGCGCCGGTGGAGACGCCGCTCACCGGCTTCGAGCTGACCAGCAAGCTCGGCCTCGACACCTGGGCGGTGATCGTTCCGGTGCTGTTGATCACCGTGCTCACCCCGTTCATCGCGCGGCTGTTCGTCCGGCCGCTCTTTCGCTTCCTGACACACGTGGTGGGGCTGCTGGCGACGGGCTTCAGCGGCTACGCGGCCTTCATCGTGCTGCTGTTCACCATCTTCACCGACCGCATGCCGCGGGGCTTCGGCTGGGTGATCATCGCGCTCTTCGTGCTCTCGTTCCTCGACGCGGTGCTGCGCGTCGTGTGGAGCGTGCAGGAATGGGTCGCCGCGCGCCGGCAGGCCCCGGTCACAACCGGGTGAGCATGGCGCGGGCGAACCGGTACGCATCGCCCGGCCACCGCGCCTGATGAGGCCATTGACGAAGGAGGAGCTTCGAAGGCGCGCCCCCCGTCGACTGACCTTCCGATTGGGACTGAGGCGTGAGAGGTGAACCCTCATGAAGTGGCCCCTCGCCCTCTCCTTCGCGTTCCTCTGCGCGTGCCAGGCGCCAGCGGCCTTTCGGGTTCCCCGCGACACGGCCGGAGCACAAGTGTCTCTCGCCGGCCTGCCGGCTTCGTCGACCGTCGAACTCATCTCCCCCTCCGGTCGGCGACTGGCGAGCGGGGATGTGTTCGTCACGGCGTCCGAAGGGGCGCTGAAGGCTCGGCCGTTGCGCGCGCTGACGCTGACCAACCCCTTCGAGCTCATCGAGGCTGGTGACTGGGAAGTCGAGGTCTCACCGCCCTCGACCTTCACCGTGTCGACCCGGTTTTCGCCCCTCGTCTCCGAAGGGGAGTTCGGGGTGATCGATCTCCGCTTCATTCTCGCGATGAACTGTCTGGCCGATGTCGCGACCACCCGCGCACGAGTCGAACGCTACGTGCAGCGAAGCGCGTTGGTGCTCTACTTGAGCCGGCTCCAGACGGGCGAGGTCCACATCGAGGAACAGGAAGTCACCCCGTGCAGCCTGACCCGCGAGGTCACCTCCCTCAAGGAATTCGCGACCGCGTCACCTGAAGCCGTGTTCGTGGTCACCAACGCACTGGAGACGACCAAGAACGGCGACCTCTCCGGCTGGGCGCCCATCGCCGGCACCATGGGCGTCGCGGCGACGGAGCTCGGCGTCGGCACGCTGGCGGAGTGGGCGCTGGAAGGCGACGGCTATCCCTCGAACATCCTCGTCCACGAGTTGGGTCACTGGGCGGGCCTCCACCATTCCATCGAGAGCGACGGGGTGGAAGACACGCTGGAGGACACTCCTTCCTGCGCGCCGTGGATCGATGGAAACGGGAATGGCGTCACCGATGCTGCCGACTGCGGCCTCGAGGCGACTTACAACTTCATGTTCTGGGGTCCTCGGGCCGGCGCCACCTCGGATGCTCAGGCGAAGCAGCTGCAACGTGCCTTGACCTCGCGCGTCGTGAAACAGTGAGCCCGCCGCGGGCTTCGGCTGGGTGATCATCGCGCTCTCGTTACTCGCCGCGGTGCTGCGCGTCGTGTGGAGCGTGCAGGA
>JBBRUE010000314.1:0-7606 GCA_038248085.1 Myxococcales bacterium
CGCTGCTCGATCTGCCGCGCGACGTGGGCGCTGTTGGCGATGAACCGATCGACGCCGGTCGAGGTCCGCACGTCCCACCCGCGGAGCGCCGGCCTCAACACCCGCGCCGCGACCCGCACCGGCAGCGACGCCTGGCCCGGGCCGAAGTAGTCGTCGAAGCGGTCCCACATGTAGCGGAGCGGCGCGTGGACGTACGACACGTGCTTCGCCCCGCGCGGCACGCGGATGCCCTTCGCCACGCAGTGACTCGAGGAGAGCACGAGGTCGGTCTCGCCCACGTCCATCAGCCGGATCGCGCCGGGCATCAACGGGAGCAGCTGGCGGTGCCGCGTCTTCGCCCCGGGAATGCGGTCGAGCACCGAGGCGACGATGCGGTGCGACTCGATGCTCGCCGGCATGTCCTTGGGGTCGTGGAAGAGCGTGTAGATCGGCGCCGCGGGGAAGAGCTCGGCGATCGCCTCGAGCACCTTCTCGCCGCCCCGCCACGTCAGCAGCCAGTCGTGCACCAGGGTGACGCGCAGGCGCCGGAGGGCTTCGGGGATCAAGACGGGCGCATCCACGTTCGAAACGCGCCTCCTACACGAGTCCTGTGTACGCTGCGACCCGTGGTGAAGGTTCTCATCGACCTGCGCATGGTGCGCGGTCACTTGCATGGCATCGCCCGGTACGCGCTGGAACTCGTGCGCCGTCTGCCTGCGCTGGAGCCGGGCTGGCAGTTCGTCGGGCTCACCGCGCCCGGGGGCCTGCCCGACGACCTGGGCGGCCTCACCCCGCGCATTCCCCTGGTCAAGGCGAGCGCCGACTT
Organism: Myxococcales bacterium; assembly: GCA_038248085.1. Lineage (GTDB taxonomy): Bacteria > Myxococcota > Myxococcia > Myxococcales > Myxococcaceae > Archangium_A. Next base: position 806 of record JBBRUE010000314.1, read on the forward strand.
CCTCTCGCCGTTCGAGCAACCGACGCTGCTCGCCGATCTCTTCCGCCAGGGCCCCGACCTGTTTCACGCCACCTCGTTCTCGATGCCCGCGCTGTGGCCGGGGAAGCTGGTGGCGACGATCCACGACGCCAACCACCTCGCGCTGCCCGATAGCGCGTCGGTCACCCGCACCGCCTACTACCGGCTGGTGGTGGCCCCCCGGGCGGCGCGGGCCGAGGCGCTGATCACCGTCTCGGAGTTCAGCCGCCGGGAGATTTCCGCGCACCTGGGCCTGCCTCCCGAGCGGCTGCAGGTGATCGGCAACGGGGTCGACGCCTCGTTCCACGTGCCCCCGGCGCAGGACCTCGCCGACTTCCGCGAGCGACGCGGGCTCCCGGCGCGGTACTTCGCGGCGATCGGCAACCTCAAGCCCTTCAAGAACCTGCGCGTGCTGCTCTCGATCGCCGACGGGTTGCCGGCGCCCCTGGTGCTGCTCGCTGGGCGTGGCGCGCGGAGGTCCCTCGGCTTCTCGGACAAGGTGATCGAGCTGTCGCCGCTCCCCGACGAGGAACTGGTGCGTTTCTACGCCGGCGCCTGCGCGGTGCTCGTGCCCTCGCGCTATGAGGGCTTCGGCCTGCCGGCGCTCGAGGCGATGGCCTGCGGTGCCCCGGTGATCGCCTCGGCCTCGGGCGCGCACCCGGAGATCGTCGGAGGGGCCGGCCTGCTCGTCTCGTCCGACAACGCGTTGGCGTGGCGCGAGGCGTGTCTGCGGGTGTTCCGTGACGAGGCGCTCCGGCGTGAGCTGTCAGCGGCCGGCCGCGAGCGGGCAGCGCGCGCCTCGTGGGACGACTGCGCGAAACAGACGCTGCAGGTCTACCGGCGAGCGCTGGGCCTGCCGTGAGATCGCGCGTCCCCCAGCTCTGCGCGCTGCTCTGCGTCGCGGCGCGCGTGGCCCTCGCGCTGGGCACCGAGATCTACCCCGACGAGGCCTACTACTGGACCTGGTCGAAGCACCTGCAGCTCGCGTACTTCGATCACCCCGCGTTGATCGCCTGGAGCATCTCGGTGCTCGGCATTCGCGTGGGGGCGATCTGCTGGGGGCTGGCGACGCTCGCCGGGGTGCACCGCCTCACGCGCTGGCTCGGAGGAACCCCCGACACCGCGTGGTGGGCCACCGCCCTCTTCGCCAGCACGCCCGCGGCGAACCTGCTGGGCACGTTCTCCACCCCCGACGCCCCGTTGCTCGCCTTCTGGGTGTGGACCCTGGTGGCCCTCGTGCGGCAGCGCCCCCGCGCGGTCGGGGTGCTGTGGGGGCTGGCGATGCTCTCGAAGTACAACGGTCTGCTGCTCGGGCTCCCGGTGCTGCTGGTCTTCTGGCGGAGGCCGGCGCAGCTGGTGAAGGCCACGGCGATCGCGCTGGTGGTCACCTCGCCGACGATCGCCTGGAACGCGATGAACGGCTGGGAAGGCTTCCGCTTTCAGTTCGTGCACGGGCTGGGCGGTGGGGGCGGGCTCCACACCTTCCTCGAGTTCATCGGGGGGCAGTTCGGCATGGCCGGGCCGGTGTTCCTCGGGTTGACGATCTTCTGGCTGGTCCTCGGCAAGGGTCACGGCCTGCTGAAGATCGCGACCGTGCTGCCGATCGTCTTCTTCGGTTACGCGTCACTCAAGGCGCGCGGGGAGGCCAACTGGAGCGCGGCCGCGTGGATCTCGGCGAGCGTCGGGCTCGCGCTCACGTCGTACCAGCGGTGGAAGTGGGCGGCCGTGGGCTTGAACGTCGCGGTGATCGTCGTGGGCGTCGTGGTGTTGATCTTCCCCCCGAAGGAGCTGTGGACCGTCCCCGCGGTGCAGAAGCTCCATGGGTGGTCGATGCTCGCGCGCGCCGCCGACGAGAAGGTGCCGGTGTTCACCAACCGCTACCAGTTGAGCGCGCTGGCGAGCTGGTACTCCGGGCTCCCCGCGACCACCTTCGGCGGTCGGCGCAGCCAGTACGATCTGTGGGAGCAACCGTCGATTCCCCCCGGCACCGACGCCCTGTGGATCGGCGAGTGGGAGGGCCCGCCGGCCGAGTTGGTCGAGCGCTTCGAGACCTCCACCCAGGTCGATTGGCCGCTCGACGATGAGCAGCGGGCGCTGCACCCGTTCCTCGCGTTTCGACTCGGCAAGGCGAAGCCGCGCTGAATCGCCGCTGCGCTCCGTCGCCAACCTCGCGACCGTGCGCGGTGGCGAGCGATTCGGTCTCCATCACGACTGGGCCGAGCCGGGCGGCTTCGGCGCGAAGTCGCTGGCGCGAGGAGCGGTCACGCCGCGCGGCTCCGCCAGGACGACACCAAGACCGCGCTCAGCACCGCGAGCGCGAGCACGATCGGCAACAGCCACGCGGCGAGCACCGGCGTCAGGCGATCGTTGATCGCCAGGCTCCGCGAGATCATCCCCGCGACGAAGAGGCCCCCGTACAGGCCGGCCCCCTCGAGCAGCGCCCGCGGCACCGACGGGCGGGCCTGCGATCGCAGCCCCAGCAGGCAGGCGATCAACGCGGCCAGCACCGAGGCGAGCGGCGCTGCCCACCGCTGGTGAATCGCGAACCGCGTCGCCTCCGTAGGGAGCTTCAGGGTGCTCATCAGCGGGACCTGCCGGCCCAGCACGCGCAGGGGCATCCACTCCGGGCGGCCGACGGCCAGCTGCGTCACCTCGGGTCGAATGGGGATCGGGAGCTCGAACTGGCCCTGCCGGCCCGGGTGCGCCTCGGCCCCTTCGACCACCAGCTCGTTCCCGTCGTCGACCCGCCACGTCCCGTCGCGCACGAAGACGAGCCGCCGCCCTTCGATCCACCGCACCAGCTCCGACTTGGGCCCCAGCTCGAACACCCGCACGTCCTCGAGCTGCTCGGGGTTCGCTTCGCCGCGCACGTTGAGCAGGTAGGGCCCGGTGCGGAACCACCGCCGCGGCGAATACACCGCGAGGAAGTCACCCCAGCGATCGAAGCGCTCCATCATCAGGCGATCGATCTTCGGGCCCGACTGGCTGACGACGAACTCCTGGAAGACCACCAGCCCCAGCGCGCTCACCAGGGAGACCAGCACCACCGGCCGCACCAGGGTCATCGGGGAGGCGCCGAGCGCCCGCAGCGCCGTCCATTCCCCGCGCCGCCGCACCACGGTGATCGCCAGCCCCGCCGCCAGCACCAGCGCCGCCGGCGAGAACTGCACCAGCGCCACGTGGGAGCGGTACCAGTAGAGCGTCGCCACGTCGGCCACCGGCTTGCCGGTGTAGAGCCGCAGCCAGTCTCCGAAGTCGATCACCAGGAAGAGCGCCACCAACCCCAGCGCGACCGAGAGGAAGATGCCGGCGGTCAGCCTGGCGACGTAGCGCTCGAAGGTCTTCATCGAACGCCCTGCCGCGCGACGCGCGCGAGCATCACGATCCCCAGCACGAAGGCGATCGCCACCGGCAGGTGACCCGCCACCCACGGCGCGAGCACGCCCTTCTCGCCCAGCTGCACCCCGACCCGGGACAGCACGTAGAACCCCAGGTACACCCCGAGCGCGATCAGCGCCGCCGTCCGCACCGCGCGCCGACGACCGCCTTGCGCCACCGCCGTCGCGAGGATCCCCAGCGCCAGCGGGGCCAGCAACTGCGAGAGCCGAAAGTGGAACGCCGACCAGAACGGCGCCGAGGGGGCCCCGGAGGCCTCCGCCTCGTGCGCCTTGTCGAGCAGGTCCATCGGCGAGAGCTCTTCGTGCCCGAAACGAAAGGTGTCCCGCCGGTTGAGCGCGTCGGCGACGTTGAGCAGCAGCGTGCCTTCCTTGAACGCGGTGGTGGTGAACTCCACCGGCGAGGCGCGCTGCACCAGCACGCCGTCTTCGAAGCGGAGCCCCACCCCGCGCTCGAACGTCGCCTTCGCCAGGGGCGCCGAGAGCACCTGCGATCGAGCCGGGTCGCGCTCGTCGATCAACATCACCCGGCGCCAGGTGGGCCCCTCGCTGACGGCCTCGGCGTGAAACACGATGCCCGGCAGGTCGGCACGAATCGTCCCCGGCTTGAGATCGCCCAGGATGTTGCGCTCGATCACCTCGCGCGCCGTCTGGCGCATCTGCGCGATGCCCCACGGCTTCCACACGAAGACCGTCACCGTCAGCAGCACCGACACGCCCAGCCCCAGCGTGAGCGCCGGGCGCACCAGCTGGCGCGGCGAGATGCCGACCGCGGCGAAGGCCGTCAGCTCGCCGTCTTCCCCCAGCCGGGCGAAGCCGATCATCACCCCCAGCAGGAAGGAGATCGGCAGCACCTGCGGCAGCAGCATCGGCAGCATCGCCCCACCGAGCATCAGCCAGTCGGAGGGGCGCGCCGCGCTCCCGAGGAGGAACTCGACCCCCCGCACCAGCACCATCGCGTAGAACAGCGAGAGCAACACCGCGGTGGCCGCCAGGAAGGGCCCTACCAGCTCCCGCAGCACGTAGCGCTGGAGCACGCCGCCGCTCAAGGGGCCTTCGCCCCGATGTCCCGCCGGAAGTGACGGCCGCGCCAGGTGATCCGCTCGGCGAGTGCCACCGCCCGCGCGCGCGCCTCCCCCACGGTCGCCGCGTGGGCACAGGCGGTCATCACCCGTCCGCCCGCGGTCACCAGCGTGCCGGCCCGCACCGCCGTGCCGGCGTGGAAGAGCTGCTCGTCGGCCCCCGGGGCCGCCACGGAGATCGCGTCACCGGTCGTCGGCGCGTCGGGGTAGCCCTCGGCCGCGAGCACGATGCCCACCGAGACGCCGGGCTTGTGCTTCAGCACGCGCACCCCCAGGGTCCCGCGGGCGCAGGCCCGGAGCACCTCGGCGAGATCCTCGTCGAGCTGCATCATCAACACCTGCGTCTCGGGATCGCCGAGGCGCGCGTTGAACTCGAGCACCTTCGGCCCCCCGGGCGTGAGCATCAGGCCCGCATAGAGCGCGCCGCGGTACACGCAGCCGCGGCGCTTCAACTCGGCGCCGGTGGGCGCGAACACCTCCCGGCCCACCCCCTCGAGCACGGCGACCGTGACGAAGTGCGCCGGCGCATAGGCCCCCATGCCACCGCTAATCGGCCCGAGGTCGCCCTCGAAGACGCGCTTGTGATCTTGCGAGGGGGCGAGCATCACGAACCGCTCACCGTCGCACAGCGCCATCACCGAGAGCTCCGGGCCGCGGAGCACCTCTTCGAGCAGGATCGTCTGCCCCGCGGGCAGTGCTCCGAGCGCGCGGCAGGCGTCGGCGGCCTCCTGGCCCGAGGTCGCGACCACCACGCCCTTCCCCGCGGCCAGCCCGTCGGCCTTCACCACCACCGCGCCCCACGCCAGCGCCCGCTGCGCGGCGGCCTCGGCGTCGGTGAAGAGCTCGTAGCGCGCGGTCGGGACCCCGGCGGCGCGCATGATCTCCTTGGCGAAGGCCTTGCTCCCCTCGACGTGGGCACCAGCCGCGTCGGGTCCGAAGACGTCGAAGCCCGCGGCCCGCAGGGCATCGGCCACGCCCGCCACCAGCGGCGCCTCGGGGCCCACCACCACCAGCTCGACGCCGCGGGCCTTCGCCAGCTCGACGACCGCTGCGGGCCGGGTGATCTCCAGGGGCACACACTCGGCGATCGCCGCGATACCGGGGTTCCCTGGCGCGACGAGCAGCGACGTCACCGCCGGGCTCTGCAGGAGCTTCCAGGCGAGCGCATGTTCCCGCCCGCCACCGCCGAGGAGGAGCAGCTTCACAGCTGGTGCTTGTACAGGACGCGCTTGGCATCCCGGTAGAGCGGGTCGGTCAGCAGCACCGAGGTCAGCACGCGGCGCGCCTCGTCGGCGTTCTTCTGACTGGCCTCCGCGTCGCCGATGATCACCTTCGGCCCGAGGAGCTGCGGCGCGAGCTTCTGCGACGACTGCGCCGACACCTTCGCGAGGTCGATCTTGTTGCCGACCGAGTAGGCCTGTGCCTGCGAGAACCAGCCCAGCGCGTTGGTCTTGTTGGCCTCCAGCGCGCGAGCCGACAGCTTCAGCGCCCCGCCGACGTCCTTGCGGCGGCTGGCCGCCAACGAGCGGTAGGCGAAGGCATCGGCGTTCTTCGCGTCGATCGTGGTCACCTTCACGAAGTGTTTCTCGGCCTGCGCGACGTCTTCGGTGAACCACGACACCAGCCCCTCGCACAGCGACGGACTGGGGTCCTCGTCGAGGTCGGCGACGAGGGCGGAGTAGGCCCCCACCGCAGGCTTGAGCAGGTCGGCGGGACGCACATAGAGCGGGGTCAGCGACGGCACCGGCCGGCTGTTGGGGTCGGCGCGCAGCCCGCGGCGCAGGCAGAACTCCCAGGCCTTGCCCGACTTCTTGGCCTTCGCCGCAGCGGCGCCGGCGAGGAAGATCGCGTCGACACGGCGCGGGTCGGCCTCGGCGGTGGCGGAGAGGATCTGGATCGCGTCGTCGAGGCGGTTCTCGGCGATCAACAGGCGGCCCTCGAGCGTGCTCTCGAGGTACTTGTCTCCGAGCTTGCCCTTGAGCCAGTCGAGCTCCATGCGCGCCGAAGAACCCACGCCCTTGTCGAGCAGCACGAGGAACTTCTGCAGCCGCGCCGGCACCGAGTCGGCGTTGAACTCGAGGGCGCGCTCGAGGCTGGCCATCGCCTTGTCCGGGTCGCCCTGGATGCGCTGGATCGCCGCGAGTTGCACGAGGGCATCGGCCTTCTCGCCCTTGGCGATCTCCGCGTCGTCGATGAGCGCGATGAGCTCGGTGGAGGCGCCGGCGAGATCGCCCAGGTGCTGGTAGGCGAGCATCGCCAGCCCGAGCCGGGGCCGGCCGGCGCGCGGGGCCGCAGCCTTCGCGACC
>JBBRUE010000315.1:0-7590 GCA_038248085.1 Myxococcales bacterium
GGGTGAAGTACGGCGGCGTCTCGCGGCTCCCGCGCAGCGTGGTGCTCCGGTAGATGCGCAGCGGCATCGTCTTCTCGAAGAGCACGCCTTCGCCGTGCCCGTCGACGTGACAGGCGTCACAGGTCATCGCGGTGCGCCCGAGGTCGGCGTGAAAGAGCACCTGTCCGAGCCGACGACCCGGCTGGGTGAGCACGTCGACCACCGGCACCTGCGACTTCCACTCGGCCTTCCCCGGTCGGCTCACGTCGATCACCGCGACCGAGCCGGTGAACCGCTCGAGCACGAAGAGCGTCTTTCCGTCAGCCGAGAGAGACAGCGCGCGCGGCCCCGCGTGCAGCGAGGGCCCCGCCCTGCCCTTCACGTTGAAGTCCTCCGGCGCGCGGATCGAGGGGAAGCCGGGGGGTGGCCGCAGCGCGAGCTCCTGCACGAGGGCCCGGGCCGCCCCCGCGTCGCTGGTCGCGAGCTTCTTCGCGTCGATCACCCGAATGAGCCCCAGCGCGACGTCAGAGGCGTAGAGCAGCCCGCGGGCATCGTCGAGAACCAGCGCCTCGGTCACCCCCGCCCCGAAGCCGAGGTGTCGCAGCCAGCCCTTCGTGGGGTCGACCACGCCCACGCCCCCGTTCATCGACACCTCCATCTTGTCGACGTTGGGTCCGACGTTCGGTCCGATGGAGGCGACGAAGGCCAGCGACAGCTTCGGGGACCAGGCGAGACTGCGCGGCGCCTTCCCGTTCATCACCGAGGCTGAATAGCGCGCGGTGCCGCCGCCGATGATCGGAGTCCCCGGGCCAGGCTCATGCGAGCGCAACACGGCTCCGGTTTCGCCGTCGAGCACCTCGAGCGCGCCCGTGGCGAGCGATCCGACGAGGATCGCCTTGCCGACGCTGACCAGCTCGCGGGGATTGGCCGCGACGGGGGTGCGCCACAGCTCCTTTCCCGTCATGAGGTCGATCGCCGCTACGCTGTCGCGCGCCTGCTCGGCGACGAACGCCCTCCCGTTGCTGATCAGCAGGCCGGCCGCGTTGGCAGGCGCCGGAATCGTTCGGCGGTTGGCGGGCGTCTTCACGTCGATCAGCGCGAGCGTGCCCGCGTACTGGTGGGCCACCACGAGCCACTCGGTGTCGCCCGGGTCCACCCAGGTCGCGAGCGCGGAAGGGCCGTCATCGACGGAGATCGCGGTCGAGGCCCGGCTCGCCAGTTCGATGCGGAAGACGGTGTCGGTCGTGCCGCTCAGCGCGAAGACCACGGCGCCGTCACGGCTCCGCGCGAGCGCGGTGAGATCGGGGAACCGCGTGTCGTTGATCAGCCGCAGTGGCGCGGAGCCCTCGAGGCCAGGCACGGTCGCCTCGACGACGACCTCCGGCAGCTCGCCGACCTCGAGCCCCGCTGGAAGGCGCGCGAAGGCATGCCGCGCATCGAGCACCGTCAGGGACAGCGACCTGGAGACCGGAGCTCCGAGTTCGAGGGTGAGGCCCGGGTGAAGTCCCTCGCCGACGACGCTCAGCGGTTGGCTCGTCTGGTTCGACAAGAGCCGCGGGCCGACGCTCAGCAGCCGCGCCACGCTCGCCGCATCTGGAACCGTGGCGAGCGAAGACGTGTCTGGCTTCGGACAACCCAGCACCGACACCAGGAGAAGGAGATGATGTGGCCGCACGTGGGACCGAGTAACACAGGGGCTGGGTGTCCTCCGCACATCGTGGGGTCCACCCCTCGATCCAGTGGTCTGTGACGGTCCGTGTAATCCTTGACGCGGTGGCACAGCGTTCGCTTTCATTGGAGTATTCCATGCGCCCGATTCTCTTCGCGCTTTCCGCGATCGTGCTTTTGACTGCCAGCAACTCGCTCGCGGCCCCGAAAAAGAAGCCTGTTCCCGCGGCGGCCAAGAAGCCGCCGAGCAGTCCCCTTTCTTCACCCTCGATGACTGACACGCCCGCGCCTGCGGCGAGCAACGAGTCGAGTGGTGCACCGTCGATGCGTGGCCCCGCGCGAATCGACTTTGACGATCGCCTCATCCAGGGCCAGTCGAACAAGTCGGGTGCGGTCTATTTGTACGATCGCAAAGAGCTGAAGATTCGCTCGATGATCAAGAAGCGCGAGAACTTCCGCGATGAGATCGTTGGCTCGCTGTACGACACCTGACGCGCGGTAGCGCACGCCTCACGAAGGAGCCTCTTTTGAGCGCACAACCGACCGTTCTCCAGGTCGTCATCATGCGTGACGGCCTCCTCGTCGGAACCGAGGTCTTCGTGCCAGGGCAGTACACGCTCGGTTCGGGCGACGGCGTCGATCTCCGTCTCGACGACCCCAGCGTCGCGGAGACCCACGCCCAGCTCTACTTCCAGAACGGCCGGGCCGCGATCCAAGACGGAGGCAACGGCCTCACGTTCGTCAACGGTCACAAGGTGACTGCGTGCGAGGTTCGGCCGGTCGACGAGATCGCCTGCGGCCCGTTCACCCTCAAGATCCGCGTCATGGGACAGAAGCCGTCGGCCAAGCCGGCGCCTCCGCCTGACGTCGCCGCCCTGCTGGGTGGCCCTCCGCAAGCCGCCCAGGCACCGCGGGTCGTCCCGCCCCCGCAAAACGTCCGCCCTGCGACGCCCGCGCAGCCACGGCCGCAACCCCCAGCGACGGTCGTCAGCAACCGCCGCATGAGCACCGCGCCCCAACCGGCGGAACCCGTCGCCGCGCGCGCTTCTCACCTCCGCCCCGTGCCTAGCGAAGAGGCCGAGACGCGCACCGAGAGCGTGATGCTCGGCTCCGAGTTCGATGCGCCGACCGCGCAGCGCAGCGTCGACGAAGAGATGCTGACGATGCCGCTCCCGATGCCCAAGGCGCCGCCGAGCCACGTCGCGTCCACGGCGCAGGCGCGCGCCCACGCCGCCCCGGCTCCGGCACCGGCGCCACACGGAAAGGCCGTGGCACAGCCCGCGAAGGCACATGGAGCCCGGGCGCACGTCCCCGCCCGCGCCGCTCCGCAGGGCCGGTTCTCGCCCGAGGTCCCCTCGGCTTCAGACGGCAAGGGCAAGCCGAACCTCTTCGTCGAGCTCTACTGGGGCGACACGCGCAAATACGCCAACGCCTACAAGCGCATCGACGCCAAGAAGAAGCTCGTCGCCCGCGAAGACGACCAGGCGGCGCTGCCGCTCTTCGGCTTCCCCCTTGAGGGCGCCAGCTTCGTGTTCGCCGAGCAGAAGGCCGACCTGTTCCGCGTCTTCGTGCCGCCGGGCGCGGCCGTCGAGCGACGGGCGCAGGACGGGAAGTTCTACCCGGTGCAACTCGAGACGCTCGAGCAGGCGTCAGACTCACGCCGGTGCATCACTCTGGGCACCGGGCACGCGGTCCGGTTCACCACCGGCCGCGACGTGTTGCTGATGGCCTACGTGCAGCCGGCCATCCCCAAGCCGTTCGTCAACCCGCTCAGGGGACTGCCGTGGCTCGCGCTGGCGGTGCTCGCCCTGCTGGTGAGCGCGTTCGGCGCCTTCGTCTTCTACTTCGCCGAGCTCCCGCAGGAGGCTGACTTCAGCGGCAAGACGCTCAACCCGGTGGCGGTCAAGCTGATCGCGCCGCCCAAGCCCGAAGAGAAGAAGAAGCTCCAGGAGAAGGTCGAGAAGATCAAGAAGGTCGAGAAGAAGGAGGTGGCCAAGGTTGAAAAGCCGATGCCCAAGCCGGTGGCCGTGCCCGCCGAGACCAAAAAGGCCCTCAAGAGCATCGAGAAGCTTGCCGCAGCAGGGCCCGCGATGAAGGACCTGCTCGCCGCGGTCGACAAGCTCGGCTCCGGCCCTGGCGCGAAGAACGCAAAGAACGACTTCAAGCTCTCGGGCCTCATCGGCAAGGCGCCGATCGCCAACGCGGGCATCGGGACCTTCGGCCTGGGCGGTGGCGGAGCAGGCGGAATGGGCATCAAGGGCGCCGAGCTACTGCGCGGCAAGGGAGGAGGCGGCATCGGCGCGATCGGCGCAGGAAACGTCGGCAAGGGCTCAGTGGCCGGCACGGTCACCCACGCGGCCAGCCGGAACATCGCGGCGCAGGGCTCGATCGACAAGGAGGCCGTGGCGAAGGTGATCAACTCGCACCTCCACGAGGTATCGAGCTGCTACGAGCGCGCGCTGCTCAAGACGCCCGGGCTCGCCGGCAAGATCGTGCTCGAGTGGCAGATCACCGTCTCGGGCTCGGTGGGCTACGCGAAGACCAAGTCTTCCAGCATGCAGAGTGCGGCCGTCGAGAGCTGTATCCTCACCTCGCTCAAGACCTGGAAGTTCCCGCCGGCCAAAGGCGCAGGCGTGGTGATCACATATCCGTTCATGTTCAACAGCGTCGGGTACTGAGGTCAAAGCGCCCCTCGCTGGCCAACATTCACCTTGAATTCCAGACGGTCAGCGACTTGCATTCGCGCGGCTGTCATTTCCACGGCTCGCGCTCGCGCGCGGGAGGGGCAGACGTGCTGAGAGCATTCTTTGGGTTGTGTCTGTTGGTCCCTGCGCTTTCGATGGCGCAGGCGCAGGATCTCGAAAACCCGGGCACGGTGAGCGCGATCCAGGATCGTGCCTACCGCATGCAGCACGAGCTCGATCTCTCGGTCGGGGTGCTGCCGCTCGACGCCTTCTACAAGGGGCTCTACGCGCAGGTGAGCTACACCGCTCACTTCTCGGACACCTTCGCCTGGCAGGTGGGCCGGGCGGCCTACAGCTACGCGGCGAAGACCGGCCTGCGCGAGCAGCTCGAGCGCGACTTCGGCGTGCTCCCCACGGCCTTCGAAGAGGTCCAGTTCTTCTTCGGCTCGGACATCATCTGGAAGCCGTTCTACGGGAAGCTCTCGATCGTCAATAAATGGGTCGTGCACGGCGAGGTCTTCTTCATGCTCGGCGCCACGCTCTTCAAGTTCACCAACGCGTTCCGCCCCGGCGTCAACCTCGGTGGTGGCGGCCGCATCTTCCTTTCGAAGTATGTGAGCCTCCGCCTCGACGTGACCAACAACGTGGTGATCCCCATCGGGGGCGGCTCGACGAACCTCACGAACGTGATGACCATGACGCTCTCGCTGGGCATCAACTTCGGCGCGACCGAATGATGGAGCGGCTGCCCATGAACCGGCTTCTCACGCTCCTTCTCCTGAGTTCGTCGGCGGCCTTTGCGCAGGGCGCCGCGGCGGCGTTGGCCGATGCCGGCGTCGGCGACGCGGCGGCGGCCGCAGCAGCGGCGGTGGCGACGGGCGCGACGAACGCCAGCGCCACGCCGGCGGCCGCACAGCCCCGGAAGATCGACCCCAAGATCTTCGACTCGGCGCTCAACGACTACTTCACCGGCCACCCCAAGGACGCGGCGCCGAAGCTCTTCGACTACACCGAGAACCTGCCCTCCACCGACGAGAACTACGCGTGGGCGCAGTTCTTCCTCGCCAAGTCGCTCATCGAGCTGAACCTGCGCCACGCCGGCGCGGTGTACCTCGCCCGCATCGCGCGGGAGCGCTCGAACCCCGCGGTGTTGCCCAAGGCGCTCGAGGAGCTGCAGAAGCTCACCGACCTGCCCCACGACGAGGTGATGATCGACGAGCAGGTCTTCGGCGCGCTCGATCTCGGCTTCCTCCCCGAGGAGGTCGCCGGCTACGCCCACTACCAGCAGGGCCTGGTGGATCTCCGGGTGGGCAACGAGCGCTGGGCGACCACCCACTTCTCGAAGCTGCCCGAGGGGTCACCCGAAGCGAGCCGGGCCAAGTACGCGATGCTCGTCACCCGTCTGCGCAGCGCCAAGCGCGAGCTGCCCAAGGAGATGGTCGACCAGTTCCTCGAGTTGGCGAAGGACGAGAAGCTCACCGTCGACGCGCGCAACGACGCGGTGCTCGCGGTCGCCCGTCTCCGCTACGAGCAGCAGGACTTCAAGGGCGCTCTCGAGGCCTACGGCATGGTGAAGCTGGCCGAGCTCGACACCGGCCGGGCGACGCTCTACCTGGAAGAGGCGTGGACCCGCTACCAGCTGGGCCAGGTGCACGCCGCGATGGGCATTCTCACCACGCTCGACGCCCCCTCGTTCCGTGAGGAGTTCCTGCCCGACAAGTACCTGCTCAAGGCGCTGATCTACCGCGACCTGTGTCACTACCTCCCCGCGAAGCGCTCGGCCAAGGAGCTGACGCGCAAGTACGCCGACTCGCTCGAGGCGGTGCGCGAACGTGAAGATCTCACCAGCGACCCGCGGTTGCTCCGCGCTGCGTCGGCCCGCGGCAACACCAAGCGCGCCCGCAAGTTCCTCGAGTCGATCGAGCTGGAGGGCGAGCAGCTCGGCCGCTACGCCGGCACGTTCGGAGACCGCATGTTCGGCTACATGACGCGCCTCTACGACCTGGCGCGGGCCGAGAGCCAACGCACCTACAACGCGCGGCTGGACGAGTCGGTGCGCGTGGAGGCCGACAAGCTCCTGCGGACCGCCGAGCAGGTACGGCTGATGGAATACGAAGTCGGCCTCAAGCTGTACGAGCGCGTCAAGCGCGGCGCGAAGCTGGTGCCGCTCCTCGAAGAAGAGCCGCTCAAGCCCGAGCAGGTCGCCTTCAAGTTCGTCGACGAGTACTGGAACGACGAGCTCCGCAGTTTCCGGTTCTCTCTCAAGTCACGTTGCATCGAGGAGACGGCTCAATGATGGCGCTCTCGCTGGTGTTGGCGGTGGCGCTCGCCCAGGCCCCCAACTCCTCGCTGGAAAACCCGCTGGTCACCAAGCAGCGGGAAAAGGCCGATCTCATCGAGAAGCTGCGGCGCGACATCTTCAAGGTCGACCGCAGCCTCGGCGAGACGGACAAGCTGATCGCCAAGAGCCGCAACGCTCCGTACCTCCCCGACCTCCAGTTCCGTCAGGCGGAGCTCTACGTCGAGAAGAGCCGGTACGTGTACTACCTCCAGGCGGAGACGCGGCCCGAGGGGCAGAAGGGCGCCCTGGTCTCGCCCGAGACCAAGCTGCTCAAGCAGAAGGCGATGCAGATCTACAATCGCGTGCTGCGCGAGTTCCCCGACTTCAAGGACGCCGACAAGGTGACGTTCTACCTGGCGCACGAGCAGCGCGAACTCGGCGAGTTCGATGCGATGCTCAAGACTCAGGGCGACCTGATCAAGAAGTACCCCAGCTCGCCGCTGCGGCTCGACTCCGAGCAGATCCTCGGCGACTACTGGTTCGACAAGGCCGACCTCAAGCAGGCCGAAGAGCACTACCGCGCGATTCTCGACGCGCCGCCGTCGCCGGTGCACGACCTCGCCCGCTACAAGATGGGGTGGATCCGCATCAACCAGCAGAACCACGCGGAGGCCGTGACCTTCTTCGAGGCCGCTGCCGCGAGCGCGCCGCTCCCGGGTGTCGACGTCGCCAAGGCGCTGTCGGTCAAGCGCGAGGCGCTGCTCGATCTCGTCTACTCGTACACCGAGGCCCGCCCGGCGAAGGGGGCCATTCAGTACTTCGAGAAGCTGTCCGACTCGCGGGCGACGTTCTCGCTGGCGCTCGACAAGCTCGGCAACCGCTACTTCATCAAGCAGCAGTACGAGTACGCCATCCCCGCGCTGCGCAAGCTGCTGGAGATCCAGCCCGATCCCGAGCTCGAGGTGGAACGCGTAGAGA
>JBBRUE010000316.1:0-7580 GCA_038248085.1 Myxococcales bacterium
ACCGCGGCCGGCTCGAGCGTGATGCCGTCGAGCCAGGTCGTGTAGCGCTGGGCGAGCTGGGGGAGCGGCACGCCGAACGCCCGATCGAAGTCGCCGTCGCGGTAGAGATCGCGCAGCTTGTCCTTGCCCAGCGTGTCGCCGAGGTAGCGCAGGAAGCTGCCCGCGGTGGTGTACGCGCGGCTCGGGGGCGCGCCGTAGAAGCCCTCGGGCGTCATCAGCGCCGCCACGTCCGGGAGCAGCCCCTTCTTCTTCATCGCCGCCGCCCACTCGTGCAGCGAGAGCTCGTCGACGGGGTTGTCCGCGGCGACCGCAAAGCCTTCGATCACCCCGACGTGGGGGGCGAGGCCGAAGAGGCTGGCCGCGACGCCGAAGGGCGGGGCGCCCCAGGGGGCCGCCAGCGCGTGCACCAGCTCGTGTTTGATCACCGGGTGGGGGAAGCCGAGCCCGTTGACGTGCACCTCGCGGCGCCACGGCTTGGCGAACTGGGTGTGCGCCGCGCCGACGAGCCGCTGCTTCTCCTCGGCCGAGCGGTACCACCACACCCGCACCTTCCCCGGGGGAGGGCCTCCGAAGAAGTCGGAGATCTGGTGATGCCGGAACCGCAGGTCTCCCAGAATGCGGGAGACCTCGTCGTCAGACAGGCCGCGCGGGTAATGGAGCACCAGCTCCCCGGTCTCCACCACGCCGCCCAGCGCGTTGGCCAGCGCCTCGTCGCTCATGCGGAACCCGAGCCGGGTGCCGTCGAGCTCGAGGCCGACGAACCCGGTCAGCAGCACCAGTCCGAGCAGCCGCCTGCGCTCCAGCAGGGCCGCGACCCCGCAAGCGAGGCACACCGTCGCCACGCGGAACCACCCCAGCGACGCGGGGATCGAGAGTTCCTCGTCGTACAGCGGACCGGGGAGATAGCCGCCGAGGTGATTGAACGCGAAGACCTGTGGCCCCGCGATGATCGGCCAGACCGTCGCCACCGCGCTCCCCGTGATGAACACGAACGTGAGGAGCAGCGCCGACCACCACCGCTTCGTCCATCGCGCGACCACCGCGCCCATCGCCGCGACGAGCAGCGAAGTGGGGAGAATCAGCAAGGGGACGAAACCGACGCTGGCGAAGGGATCACACGGCGTCGCCCACAGGGTTCGCGCGGTGCCCACGATCAGCGCAGGCACCGTGCCGAGCGCCAACAGGATCGACAGGGACGAAACGCCTCGCAGCCCTCCCGCGGGAAAGGCGCGCGCCCCGCTGATCGCCACCCCCGGGCCGACGAAGGTCAGCAACAGGGTGAGGCCGGCGGCGAGCTCGTAACCCGGTGCGTTCAGGAGCGGTAGCCAGGTCAGGGCGACCGCGAGCACCACAAAGATCACCCACCACACCGCGACCGCGCGCCGGGACAGCAGCCAGGTCACGCGAAACAGGACTTCGCGCATCGGGCCCCCATATACTCCCGGCACAATGGCGGCTGATCAGAAAGCAGGACCTGAGGGACGCGAGCACTTCCGGGCGCCGATCGAACTCAAGGTCGACTACAAGAAGCTGAACTCCTTCTTCGCGGACTACACGAAGAACATCAGCAAGGGCGGCACCTTCATCAAGACGAAGAAGCCGCTGCCCATCGGCACCCGCTTCCTCTTCAAGTTGTCGGTGCCGATGCGCCCGTCGCCCTTCGAGTTGATCGGCGAAGTGGTGTGGGCCTCGACCGAGGGCGAAGAGCCCGGCATGGGCATCAAGTTCGTGTACTCCGACGACGGGCAGCGCTCCGATTTCGAGGGCGTGGTTGAGCACCTGATGACGGACAGCCTCGGGGCTGACCTCGCCGGGCGTCTCCTCAACAAGCCGATGAAGACGTGAATCGCTTTCTGCTGATCGCGGCGCTGGTGTTGTTTGCCTGCGAGTCGCAAGGGAAGCCGCCCGTGGTGGTGGTGCCCCCCGCCGCGCCTGCGCCGAAGCCGGTGGTCACCGACGTCACCGCGCAGGACTACGTGATGCCGAAGCTGCCGCACGCGCGCGTCACGCTCGTCGACGCGTTCGGCGGCAAACATCCGGTCGATGCCGAGGTCGCCGCCACCCGCGATCAACGCACCCGCGGGCTGATGTGGCGCACGGAGCTGGCCGAGGGCACCGGCATGCTCTTCATCTTCGACCGCGACGACTCCCTCTCGTTCTGGATGAAGAACACCCTCATCGCACTCGACATGATCTTCGTGCGCTCTGATCTCACCATCGTGGGCATCGTCGCGCGGGCCGAACCCAGGACCCTCTCGGCGCGCTCGCCGGGCGCGGAGTCGAAGTACGTGCTCGAGGTACCGTCGGGCTGGTCCGAGAAGATCGGCCTCAAGCCTGGCCTCAAGGTGTCGATCGAAGGAGCGCAGGGCATCGTTCCGGCGCCCTGACTGGCACCTGGTTCCGCTGCGTTCAGTTCTTGATGCCGTCGTCCTTGAGGGGCGCGACGTTCGCCTCGACGGGCGCGCTCACCGGGACGATCGGCTCCATCACGGCCACTGGAGCGCCCACCGCGGCGATCGGTTCCAGCACCCTTGCCAGGCTCGCGTCTGCCGACTGCCGCTCGAGCGCACTGAGCTCTGCGCTGGTCGCCACTTCGTGACCCAGCCTCGCCTCGTCGCTCTGCGAAAGGGCGAGCGCATTGAGCTTGCGCGACACCGCCGCCATTTCCGCCGCGCGCACCGTGGCGTGCGTCGAGCGCATGCCGATCAACGCCACGCGGGCCCGCTCCAGCAGCGCGACCTGCGACTTGAGCCGCGCCAACACCCGCTCCCGCTTCAGGCGCAGCTCGCCGAGGCGACCGAGCTCTTCCTGGAGCGAGCGCGCCGCGCCCTCGAGCTGCTGGCGGGCGACCGAGTCCCGGGCTGCCTTCGCGCTCTTGGTGAGCTCATCGATTTCCTTCTGCAGATCGGCGTGGGCGTTCTCGTGCACCTGGGCCTCGACTCCCGCCCACTCGCCGGCGAGCTCCGCGGCGTCCTTCGTCAGCTTCTGGAGCGTGCGCGCCAGCTCCTCGCGCGCCGCGTCGCGGGGCAGGGCGGCGAGCTGCAGGCCCGACTGCCGGTAGAGGTTCAGCGCGCGGGTGATCTGCGACTCGAACTCTCCGGAGAGCGACGGGAGCAACTCCTCGATTCGGGCCTCCACCGGGTCGGACTTGAGCGCCACGTGCGAAGCGAGCGACCCGATGCCCGCGAAGAGCGCGATGACCACGCCGCTGGCCGCGAAGTTGAGGAGCGAGGGTGTGCTCAGATCGGTCAGCCGGGTGGAGAGGATCTTCTCCACTTCGGTGCCGGCGACCGCCAGCCCGCCGGTGGCCAGCGCGCCTCCGACGTAGTGCAGCGGTCCGGGCCGATCCGCCCCGACGTTGCCCTCTTCGCCACGCTCGGCGAGGCGGGCCTTCACCATCAAAGCGCCCGCCGCTCCGCCCGCCAGCGCCACCGTCCACGCCTCCGAGAAGCCGAACAGCCACGGCAAGGCCGGCAGCACGACCGACAGCCCGGTGAGGATCATCCGGTCCATCTTGTCGCCGCGCACGCAGGCCAGCGAGGTGGCGACCAGTGCGAGGAACGAGAGCGGCACGGGGAGCTGTAGCCGCTGGGCGAGGAAGGCGAGCACCCCCGCGCCAGCTCCCGCCGCCAGGGCCCGGGTGACGTTCCGCTCGAAGGCATCGCGGTGCTGCAACTGGATGACGGCCGTGTTGGACATGGGCGTGGGGCCTCGGAAGTCGATCAGTACGTGGAGCCCATGAGGCCGTAGTCGCGGCGCGCCTGGGTGCGAATCTGCTTCTGGAGGCTCTTGCCTTCGGCCTCGGTGTTGGCCTGATCGATGCCTACCTCGAGCTTCTTCTGGTTGGCGAAGTCGTCCTTCATCGCCCCGGGCGCCACGGCGTTCGCCTCGTCGAAGAGGATGGTGTTGAGCTGGAGCAGCTTCTTCGCGCCTTCGCGGTCGCCCTGCTGGATCGACTCGGCGGCCTTCTGGGTGTTGTCCGCAGCGCGGGCCCGGGCGGCGAAGACGACGGCGTCCTTGTCGCGGTTGTCCATCACCACCTTCACCTGGTCGGTGGTCATCGCCGAGAGCCGCGCCTCCCCATGCGCCTGCCCGTCGGCCAGCACGTCGAGGTACGCGAGGTCGAGCGCGCTGACGTCGATCGATTCGCCGGCGCTCGTGCCGTCGACGGTGAAGTGGGCGGTCACGCGCTCCTGCTGCGCGGCCGCGAAGTCGGGCAGCGCCACGGTCACCAGCTCGCTGTCGCCGTCGAAGCGGCGGCTGACCTGCGAGTAGCCCAGCACGCGCTGCAGCTGCGCGCCCTTCGGCACGCGGAAGGTGAGGGTGACGCCACGCGCGACCTGGGTGCCCGCCGCGTTGAGGTCCTTCTGGAAGATCGCCGCGAGCTGCGAGGCGTCCTGGAGATACGCGTAGGCCCCCGCGCCGACCTCGGCGAAGGCCGACATCAGCTGCTCGTTGAAGTCGTCACCGACGCCGACGCTGCTGACCGACACGCCGTAGCCGCGGATCTCGCGCACCAGCGAGGTGAGGCCCTCGGTCTCGATGACGCCCTCGGTGGGCTGCCCATCGGAGATGAGGATCATGCGGTTGACCTTGAAGTCGCCGCGGCCCGAGAGGAGCACGTCACGGCCCGACGCGAGGCCGGCCGCGATGTTGGTGCCGCCGTCGTCCCAGATGCCGTCGACGTAGGTGAGCATCTTCTCCTTGTTGCCCGGCGTGGCGAGCATGCCGTCGAGCGACTTCACGTCGCTGCCGTAGTGAACGATCGCCAGCCGGTCGCTCGGCTGCAGTTGCGAGATCAGCTGCCGGGCCGCCTGCTTGGCCTGGTTGAGCTTGAAGCCCGACATCGAGCCGGACCGGTCGATCACCAGCGCCAGGTTGACCGGGCTCCGCGCCGCGCCGGGCACCTCGATCGCCCGCAGGTCGATGGTGGCGAAGACGTCCTGATGGCCCAGCGCGATGAACGGGTGCGAGAGCCGCGAGGTCATCGTCAGGCTGCCGCCCGTCACGGTCTTCGGCGAGACGATGGGGTCGACGACCGGGTGGGTGACGACGTTCGGCCGCGTGAAGTGCGGCACGCCGGCCACGAGCGCCACGAGGGCGAGGATACCTGCGGCTGCGAGAAAGACTCCGGTGCGATTCATGCGAAACCCCCGTCACGTCGGCCCTGCGAGGTGGAACCAATGACAACCTGAACGTCGTCCCCGTTTCACGTTCGGGCGAGACGTTCGATCTGCCCTGCGAAGGACAGGCCAGCGATGTCAGTGATTCCGCGCGGCTGGAGGGCCACGCGACAGAGTAGGCGGAGCGCCTACCTGCCCGCATCCGGCGTGGAGCCACGCGCGCAGAAGAAGGGGTCGCGCACGCCCGCGAAACCGCCGTCGCCGCTCTGCAGGGCCGCGAGGGTCTCGGCCGACAACAGCAGCGCGCGACAGCTCAAGGCCTTGGGGCCCTTGTCGAGGTTCTCGTCGTAGGAGGGACAGGTCGTGGCCTGAACACACTGGCGCGAGCAGTACCCGCTGGCGGGCTCACCAGGCCCCGCATCGTTCGAGAAGTTGGAGTCACGCACGCAAACCAGGTCTTCACAGTCGATCGAACCGAAGGCGATGAAGTCCTTGTTCTGTCCCTGCGCGTTGCGCACTTCAGATTCCAGGATCGGGACCGGGGTTCCTCCGTCGGGGTTCCGCTTCACCAACTGGCAGACCTGGTTGAGATCGGTCGCCGGCTTGCAGCCGACGACGAGGACTCCGAGCGCCGCGACGGCGAACAGCAAGCGGTTCATTCGACCGATCTCCAGGATTGCGTGGCCCCGACAACGGCAAAGGCGGCCGGAAGGTAACACACGCCCCTCCGAGATCGACACTTCACAACTCGTCGCCAACAGGTAGAGTCCGCCCGCTTCAACCATCAAGGGGCTCGGCATCGACAGCCGAGAGAATCATCCAGCGTCGCGGAGATGCACAATTGACTCGGAATCTGGCTGCGGCGTTGACCGTCGCGCTCCTCTTCATCGGGGAACGTTCCTTCGCTCAGAATCAGTTTGACGAAGTCGACATCGGGGGCAACGACCCCAAGAAAGAAGAGCCCAAAAAGGACGAGCCGGAGGTCGTGGCCCCGCGCAGCACGGTGAAGACCGCGACTGACGTCGGGCCGACCGCGACCCGGAAGATCGAGGGCGCCGTCGAGCGGGACACCACCCAGGACGACCGCGTGAAGTCGGTGCAGCGCAAGCTGTACACCAAGCGCGGCCGCTTCGAGCTCGCGCCCTCGTTCATCATCAACGTCAACGACGCGTACTACACCAAGCTGGGTGGGGCGATTCGCGCGGCCTTCTACCCGGCCGACTCGCTCGCCATCTCGGCCCGCTTCTCGCTGATGCAGACCTCGCCCACCGACGACGTGCGCACCGCCAAGCGCAACCTCAACAGCCGCATCTTCTTCTCGGTGCCGATCTGGTCGGTGATGGGCGACATCGAGTGGAGCCCCATCTACGGCAAGGTCTCGTTCTTCAACACCATCCTCCACCTCGACGGGTACCTCGTCGGCGGCGGCGGCGTGGTGTGGACCGAGACGTCGGCGGCTCCGGGCCGCGGCGTCAACCCGGCGTTCGATCTCGGCGTCGGCTTTCGCTTCGTCGCCAAGGACTTCCTCGCCATCAACGTGGCCCTCATCAACACCACTTACGTCGACACGCCCACGGGGACCACCAAGGGCGTGACGCAGAATCTCATGCTCGTGAACGTCGGCCTCTCCATCTTCTTCCCCTTCAAGTCGACCTACCGGGAGGAATGATGAAGCGCTTCTCACTGCTCTCCCTGGTGCTGTTCATCTCCTTGCCGTCCTTCGCCCAGAAGTCCGAAGAGGAGGCCGGTGACGTCTCCGAAGTCGACAAGGACGCGTCGGGCCCCCTGAAGGACCGCATTCGACCGGTGTCGGGTCACCTCTTCCTGATGGACGGGCGCTTCGAAGTCAGCCCCGGCATCGGCCTCTCGCTGCGCGACGCCTTCTGGCAGAAGGTCGGCTTCGGCGCGGCCTTCACCTACCACTTCAGCGAGAGCATCGGGCTCTCGGCGCGGGCGATGTACAACCTCTCGCTCATCTCCGGCTCGGCGCAGATCTGCGACCCCGCGGGCGGCGTCTGCGCGGCCCCGACCTTCACCGAGCTGACGACGTACAACGGCCAGACCGCCAACGTCGCCTTCGGGTACATGTCGCTGCTCACCAGCGTCGATCTCCAGTGGGCGCCGATCTACGGGAAGCTCGCCCTGTTCTCCGAGAAGGTCCTCAACTTCAACATGTACGGCCTCATCGGCCCCTCCTTCCTGATGTACGGGCCGAACAACACCTTCACCGTGGGCGGCAACGTTGGGGTCGGCTTCCGCTTCTTCCTCAACGAGTGGCTGACCGTGCGTCTCGAGGTGCGCGACGTGCTGTACAACGAGGTCGGGGCCCGCCTCGATCGCGAAGGCAACCTGCAGAACTCCTTCCGCAACCAGCTGATGGCCGAGATCGGCTTCTCCATGTTCTTCCCCACGATCTTCCGCGAGGAGGGCTGAGTCATGCGCCTGTCTCGACTGCTC
>JBBRUE010000317.1:0-7572 GCA_038248085.1 Myxococcales bacterium
CGCGCTGCTGTTTCTTCCCCTCGTGGTGGCGATCGTCGGCTGCCCGAAACGCCCCGTCGACTTCGGGAAGGATGGCGAACCGGCGAGCGCCGAGCAGCTCCTCGCCCGCATCAACTACGCCGAGTCACAGGTCTACTCGCTCAAGGGCGACGCCCGGCTGGGGGTCGATTCGCCCCAGGGCAAAGGCTCGGTGACGCTCTTCGCGGCGGTGACCCACCCGGCGTTCATCCACATCGAGCAGCTCGACTTCTTCGGGCGGCCGCAGGGGGTGTTCGTCACCGACGGCGCGCGCTTCGGCCTCTACAACGCGCAGGAGGGGAAGTACTACCGGGGCCCCGCGTCGCCCGCGAACCTCGGGCGCTTTCTTCCGCTGGTGATGCCGCCCAGCGAGCTCGCCGCGGTGATGCTCGGCCGCGCCCCGCGCATTCCGGTGGACTCGCTCGCCATGCGCTTCGACCCCGACCGGGGGCTCTACGTTCTGGTCCTCACCCGCGGCAAGGTGAAGCAGACCCTGCTGGTGCAGCCCCCCAGCTACCGCGTGGTGAAGAGCACCGCCGAGAACCTCAACGCCTACGATCTCGCCTTCTCCGACGTCGTGACCGAGGGCGGGGTGACGCTCCCCAGGCAGGCCTCGCTCGACGCGAAGATCGCCAAGACCTCGGTGGACCTGGTCTGGAAAGACGTGGCGATCAACGAGGCGCCCGACCTCACGCTCTTCGAGCTCGAGCCGCCCGAGGGCATGACCGTCGTCGAAGTGGATGCGAACGGCGATCCGCGCGAACCTCCGGCGCAGTGAGCCGCCTCGCGCCCCTCGTCCTCTGCCTCGCGGTCGCCTGCTGCAAGAAGAGCGGCCCGGTCGACGCGGGAACCCCGGGGCCTGACGCCGACTGGCTCGCCGGCCGCCTCGGGGTCGAGCGCAGCCAGCCCACCGACGGAGGCACCCTCACCGTGCGCCTCCCGCTCGAGCCGGTGGGGCTGACGCGACTCCACGATCGCTTCAACGAAGGCACCATGGTTCGCATCACCGTGGGTCCGATCTACGAGACCCTCGCGCGGTCGAGCGGAGGCCAGCTCACGCCGCTCCTCGCCGAGAAGTGGGTGGAGCGTGACGACCACCTCGCGCTCACAATCACGCTCCGCCAGGGCGTGAAGTTTCACGACGGCACGGTGCTCACCTCCGCCGACGTGAAGGCCACCCTCGACGTGGTGCTGGACCCCGCGCGGCCCACCGCGGGCTTCCGCGCCGCGCTCGACACGATCCAATCGGTCGAGACGCCCGACGCCCACACGGTCGTCGTGAAGTGGGCCCGCCCGTACTTCCTCGCCCGCCACACCCTGCTCGCCGCGTTGCCGGTGATGCCCGCCCATGCGCTCCAGGGCGACTTCGACACGCTGCCCATCCACCGCGCGCCGATCGGCACCGGCCCCTTTCGTTTCGAGAAGTGGGAGCCCGGCGTCTCGCTCAGCTATGTGCGCGCCGATGCCCGGGCGCACCTCGGGCGGGTGGTGTTCCGCTTCATCAAGGACGACGCCGCCGCGATGCAGACCTTCGAGAAGGGCGAGCTGGGGCTGATGACCCGCCTCACGCCGTCGGCCTGGCGCGGCCTCGAGTCGCAGCCGTGGGCGTGGCAGCGCACCCAGCGCATCTTCTTCCCCGAGAACGCCTACGCCTGGCTCGGCTTCAACCAGCGCCAGCCCCGCTTTCGGGACCCCCAGGTGCGGCGCGCGCTGGCGCTGCTCTACCCGGCGGAGGCGATCGAGAAGACCGTCGACCTCGGGCTCGAGCCGCGCACCACCTGCCCGTACTTCCCCAGCTCGAAGAGCTGCGATCCGTCGGTGACGCCGCTGCCCTTCGATCCTCCCGAGGCGAAGCGGCTGCTCGCGGCGGCGGGGTGGACCGACTCGGATCACGATGGTGTGCTCGACCGCGAGGGTGTTCGCCTCTCCTTCTCGTTCCTGGCCGCCTCCCAGTCCGTGAAGATGGCGAAGCTGCTGCCGCTCTACCTCGACACCCTGAAGGCCGCCGGCATCGACGCCCGCATCGAGACCGTCGACGTCTCGGCGTACATGAGCCGCGTGCGCGCCCACGACTTCGACGCGATGGCCCTGAGCTGGGCCACGGGGGACGAGGTGCAGGACAACTACGCGACCTTCCATTCGTCGCAGGCCGAGACCGGCAACGACTACGTGGGCTACGCGAACCCGGAGGTCGACGCGCTCCTCGAGCGCATTCGCGGCGAGTTCGACCCCGCGCGTCGCGCCGCCCTCGAGCGCGAGGTCCACCGCCGGGTGTACGAGGACCAGGCCTACCTCTTCATGGGCCGCCGCCCCTCGCTCGACGCCGCGCAGCGCTCGGTGCACGGCCTGTCGCCCTCGCTCGGCTGGTACGATCTCGCCGCCGTGTGGATCACGAACTGACATGCGCCGCTACGTGCTGCGCAGACTGCTGCTGATGGTGCCGACCTTTCTCGGCATCACCCTGCTGACCTTCGCCGTCGCCCAGCTCGCCCCTGGAGACCCCTTTCAGCTCGACCTCGAGACCACCGGGCTCTCGCCCGAGGCCATCGCCCAGCAGCGCGCGCACTCAGGCCTCGACGCGCCGATCCCGCTCCAGTTCGCGCGGTGGGTCACCCGCGTGGTGCGCTTCGACTTCGGGCGCTCGCTCATCGATCAACGCCCGGTGCTCGAGAAGCTCGGCGAGGCGATGCCCCGCACCGCCCTCGTCGCCGGCCTCGCGTTGATCCTCGGCTTCGGGCTGGCCGTGCCGCTGGGCGTGCTGCTGGCGACGAACGCGAAGCGGCGGTGGGCCCGCGCGCTCGAGGTCCTGCTCCTCGTCGCGTGGAGCGTGCCGGGTTTCTGGATCGCGGTGATGCTGCTGATGCTCTTCGCCGGCGGCCGCTACCTCGACTTCTTCCCCGTGCAGGGCCTCGCCGACGGTGGCTTCGTGCTCCCGGTGATCTGCCTCACCTGGCCCACGCTGGTGATCGCCACCCGCCAGGTGCGCTCGGCGATGGAGGCGGCGCTGCAGCAGGACTACGTCAAGGCCGCGCGCGCCCGGGGGATCCCCGAGCGTCGGGTGATCTGGCGCCACGCGCTGCGCAACTCGTTGCTGCCGGTGATCACCATGCTCGGGCTGCACCTCCCGCACCTCGTCGGCGGGAGCGTGGTGATCGAACGCATCTTCGGCATTCCCGGCATGGGGTTGCTCGCCTTCGAATCGATCGGCACCCGCGACTACCCGACGGTGATGGGGGTGGCGACGGTGATGGCGCTGGTCACCATGGCCTCGATGCTCCTGGTCGATCTCGCCTACGGCTTCATCGACCCGCGCATCCGCCTGGAGCGGGCAGGGTGAGGGGGCTCTGGCTCGATCGGGGCGGCCGTCGCTCGCTGGTGTTCCTCGGCACCTTGCTGGCCCTCGCCCTCGGCGCGGATCTCCTCGCCTCCGATCTCCCGCTCGCCGTGCGCCTCGACGGCACGACGTATTGGCTCCCGTGCCTCACCCGGCCCGTGGCCTTGCAGGGCCACGCCTTCACCGGCGCCGAGTGGCTGGTGCGCACGCCGATTCGGTACGGCCCGCTGCAGACCGTCGCCGCTACCGGGGAGGATCGCCCGACCCCCCCACCGTGGGGCCCCGACGCAGCCCACTGGCTGGGCACCGACGAACTCGGCCGCGACGTCGCCGCCCGCCTCGTGCACGGCGCCCGGGTGAGCCTGTTCGTCGCCTTCTTCACCGTGCTCATCTCGCTGGGCATCGGCCTCTTGCTCGGTGGGATCAGCGGCTACGCGGGCGGCTTCGTCGACGCCGTGCTCTCGCGGGTCCTCGAGGTGATGCAGACCTTCCCGCTCGTGTTCTTCCTGATCGCGCTCCTCTCGATCGTCCGGGTGCAGTCGTTGTGGCCGCTGGTGATCGCCCTCGCGCTGACCCGGTGGACCGAGGTCGCCCGACTGGTGCGGGCCGAAGTGCTCGTGCTCGAGTCGCGGGAGTTCGTCCTCGCCGCCCGCGCGCTCGGCGCTTCGCCTGCCCGCATCATCACCCGGCACCTGCTCCCCAACGCGCTCGGGCCGGTGCTCGTGGTGGCCACCTTCGGAGTCGGCTCGGCCATCCTCCTCGAGACCGCGCTCTCGTTCCTCGGCATCGGCGTCGCCCCGCCAACGGCCAGTTGGGGCGAACTTCTGACCGAGGCACATCGCACCCTTCACCACCCCGGGGCCTGGTGGTTGGCCCTGTTTCCCGGCCTGGCGATCGCCTCCACGGTGCTCGCGGTGAACGGTCTGGGCGAGGCCGTGCGTCGTTCAGTCGACGGCAGGCCGTAAACGGTTAGAATCCTTCGCGCTCATGGCAATCCGACTCGGCGACCTCCTCGTCAAAGCGAAGGTGATCAACGAGAGCCAACTGAAGGCGGCCCTCGCTGAACAACAAAAGTGGGGAGGCAAGCTCGGCGAGCTCCTCGTGAGGATGAACTTCCTCACTGAAGACATGCTCGTCAAAGCGCTGAGCAAACAGATGAACGTGCCCTCGGTGAACCTCGAGAGCATCCAGGGTGTTCCCCCGCACGTGCGCGCGAAAGTGCCGCCCGAGGTCGCGCGCGATCTCGTGGCGCTGCCGCTCCAACTGCGCGACGAGGGCAAGACGCTGCTGGTGGCGATGGCCGAGCCGCAGAACCTCAAGCAGCTCGACACCCTCCGCTCCGTCAGTCGCTGCCGCATCGTCCCGCAGCTCGCGGGGCGCCAGGCGATCGCCAAGGCGTTCACCCGTTTCTACGAGGGCGAGGCCGAAGTCGGCGACGCAGAAGACAGCTTCAAGCTCGTCGACACGCAGGGCCACACGCTCATCAAGTCGGCGGAAGAGGTGGCCGCCGGGCGCCGGGCCACCAGTCCGCAGCAGCCGGCCGCGCGTCCGCCGCCCGCCCCCGGGGCCGCGCCCCCTGCCGCACCCCGCGCGTCCACGCTCGGTGAGCTGCCCGCGTCGATGCAGACGAAGTCGCCCAGCGAGATGCTCCGCGCCATCGAGGAGGCCCAGCGCAAGGAGGTCACCGCGCTCAAGGGCATGGTCGAGCTCCTGATCGACAAGGGTGTGTTCACGCGTGAGGAGTACCTGGCGAAGGTGAAGCGCTGACCTCCCGATGAAGAAAAAGCTCGGCGAGATCCTCGTTGCGTCCGGTGTCGTCAGCGACGCCGACGTCGAGGCTGCGCTCAGCGACCAGAGCGCCGGTGAGCCCAGCCGCCTGGGTGACTTGCTCGTCGCCACGGGCAAGATCTCCTCGATCGAGCTCGCGCGCGGGCTCGCCGAACAATACGAGCTGCCGTTCGTCGACCTGCCCCTGCTGCCCCAGGCGGTGCTCGACCTCGTGCCCCTCGAGCTGCAGCGCCAGTACCGCTTCGTTCCGCTGCGCTCCGATGGCACCGAGTTGTTCATCGGCATGGCCGACCTCTCCAACATGGAGGTGCTGGCCATCCTCGAGCAGCAGTGGACGAAGGTGCATGTGCACGTCGCGGGTGGCGACGAGATCGATGCGCTCCACAACACGCTCTCCGGCATCTTCCAGATCCCCGGGCCGGAGCTGCCCAACGTCGCGCCCTCGATCAGCCCGATGTCGGCGACCGAGGAAGATCTCTTCGGCAGCTTCGAGCTCGAGCCCGACCTGATGCGGCCCATCCCGTCGCCTGTGCCGGTGATCGCCCCGGTGCACGCAGTCGACGGGCCGAGACCCTCGCCGTCACTCCACGCCTCGGCGCCGCCCCGGGCCGAGGATCTCTTCGGTGATCTCAACCTCGAGTCGGCGCGCACCGGCATCGCCGCGAAGCTGCCCGACGAGGAACCGCAGCCGCCCTCACCCCCCCCACCCGCTCCGCTCGAAGCGCCCGGCGTCACCGTCGAGTCCGAGCTGCCGCCGCCCGAAGAGCCGATGCTGCCCTTCGATACCGAGGGCGAAGCCGAGGCCGAACCGGTCCCCGGCTGGTCCGAGGGCTCCGGTCCCGTGCTGATGGGGGTCCGTGAGGGCACCGGGCCGCTGCTCGACCTGATCATGGAGTCCGGCGGCACCGGTCCAATCATCGACACCCCGTTCTTCCGCGACGCGCAGGTCGGGGACCTCGTCCAACCCGTCTCGGATCTGCCGTTCTCGACCCCGTCGTCCCTCGCGGCGCTCGCCATTCCCCCGCCGCCCTCGACTACCCTGGCCGTGGTCCCCGCGATGACTGCGCCGGAGCCTTCCTCGCCGGTCGATCAGCTCCCCGACTGGCTCAAGACCGACGCCGCCGACGCGGTCCCGTCGACTGGCCACGCTCAGTCTCCGGGCGCCTGGACCGGGGCCCTCGATCACCTCGCGCCTTCGAAGCTCGTCGTCGGCCTCACCCGGGCCCTGCTCGCCCGTGGCTTGATCAGCGAAGACGAGATCCTGGCGGCGCTGGGCCAGAAGAAATGATGCTCGAGGTCGATGGGCTGCGCGTCGAGCTCGGCGGTGTGGCCCTCGTCGAAGACTTCTCGTTCTCTCTGGCGCCCGGCCGGGTGCACGCAGTGGTGGGCGAGTCGGGCAGCGGCAAGACGCTCTCGGCGCTCGCGTTGCTGGGCCTGCTGCCCGAAGGGGTCACCTCGCGGGGCAGGGTGCTCGTCGAGGGGCGCCCGCCCAACGGCCGTCGTGGCTTCGCGATGGTGCTCCAGGAGCCGCTGAGCGCGCTCAACCCGGTGCTCTCCGTCGGCGATCAGCTCATCGAGACGCTCGAAGTGAACGGCGCCCCGGGGGACGTCGACGCCCGCGCGGCGGAGCTGCTGAGCGAAGTGGGCATCGCCGACGGCGCGGAGCGGCTGAAGATGTTTCCGCACCAGCTGTCCGGCGGGTTGCGCCAGCGGGTGTCCATCGCCTGTGCGCTCGCCGCGGCGCCGCGCGTGCTGATCGCCGACGAGCCCACCACGGCGCTCGACGCGTCGATGCGCGGGGTGATCCTCTCGCTGCTGCGCAGGCTGGCGCGTGAGCGCTCGATGGGCGTCTGGCTGATCACCCACGATCTCCACTCGGTGCGCGAGGCGAGCGACGAGGTGAGCGTGATGTACGCGGGCCGCGTCGTGGAGCACGGCCCGACCGCCGAGGTGCTGTCCCGGCCGCGTCACCCGTACACCGCGGCGCTCCTCTCTTCGAACCCGTCGGCGACCCCACCGGGAACGCGGCTCCCGGCGATCGCCGGCGCCGTGCCGCTCGCGGGCGAAGTGATCGGCGGGTGTCGCTTTCATCCGCGGTGTCCCCGCGCCATCGACCGGTGCTCCGTGGAGCGGCCGGCGTTGCGCGACGGCGTCGCCTGCCTGCTGGTGGATCCCCGATGACAGGCGCTCGGCTCGGCAGCCATGGTCCGAGCGTGTCGACGGCGAGCTTCGCCACGGACCAGCGAGCCATCGCGCTGCTGAAGATGGCGGCCCCGGAAGAGGCGCCGGAAGCGCTCTCGTCGCCGGGAGGTTGGCCTGCATCGCATCAAATCCTCGACGCTGATCTCATGCGCGCGGGTGGCCGCTCACGCTTCGTTTCGTTGCGCGTCCGCGTCGCGTCTCGCTCCGCGCACCTCGAGTCGCAGACTCCC